>CAZFOX010000092.1:0-3501 GCA_964520565.1 uncultured bacterium
GCGATACGTTCGTGTCATTGCGAACGAAGTGAAGCAATCTAAAAGTCGGATCGTTTTTTTTACTCGACACTTTTTGTGGGTCGCTCTTCTAGAAGAAAAGCCGCTGTTCGAGGAATCGAGAAGCGGCTTTCAGTCGTTAGCAGGATACAATCAAATACGAGCCAGTCCGCGGGAGGAACGTTGCATGAAGGCGATCATATATTGAACTTCGGAGACGTCGCCCATTTCTTCCTGCAATTGTTGAATGGCTTGTTGTTCGGTGAGTTTCAGGCGCATGATGATCTTGTAAGCGCGCTTGAGTTTGGAAATCCGTTCGGGAGAATAGTTGTTTCGCTTTAAACCGATGATATTCAAGCCGTGCGATTTGGCCGGATTTCCTCCACAAGTTGTATAGGGAAGAATATCCTGCCGAACCGCGGATCCGCCGCCGACGATGGAATTGCGGCCGATATGAACGAATTGATGAACGCCCACCAGCCCGCCAATGATGGCGTGTTCCTCGACATGAATATGACCGGCCAGACCGGCATAGCTGGCCATGATCACCCGGTCTTCCAAAATACAGTTATGGGCGATATGGCAGTACGCCATCACCAGGCAGTTGCAGCCGACTCGAGTGGCCTCGCCCTCGAAAGTGCCCCGGTTAATGGTGGCGTATTCGCGAATGGTGGTATTGTCGCCGATGATGACATAAGTTTCATCGCCGCGGAATTTCAAATCCTGCGGATCGCTGCCTAAAACGGCTCCATGGCCAATGCGGCAATTCCGGCCGATCGTGGTAAAACCTTCTAAAACCGCATGCGATCCAATAATCGTTCCGTCGCCTATTTTTACATGCTCTCCAACAACGGCATAAGGTTGGATTTCCACATTTTCACCCAGTTCCGCCTTCGGGTGAATCGAGGCGTTATTGGAGACATAAGTCATTGATTTTTCATCTTTCTTATCGAAATATATCCCGGCAATTCCTGGAGCCGGAAGAATACCAGGCCAGACAATCTGGCATTCATTTTTTTCCTGTACTTAAAAAAGCAGAGAGAACGATCAAGTTGATATTATGAAGCACCAGGATCGTCTCCCAGGGAGAAGAAAAGGTTGGCCTCGGCGACCAAATTACCATCTACATGGATGGTACTTTCGACCTTTCCTGCCTTCTTGCGAATTTTAAGAATTTTCGTTTCAATGACCAACTGATCGCCCGGGATGGCCTTCCGGCGAACCTTGGCATTATCCACGCCTACCAAATAAGCGTTTTTCCCTCGATTTTCATCGAGGGAAAGAAGTAAAACCCCGCCCGTCTGGGCCATAGCCTCGATCAACAATACACCGGGCATGATCGGTTCCTGAGGAAAATGACCGTTGAAGAATTCTTCGTTGTTGGTCAAATTCTTGATCGCCTTGACAGACATATTGGTGTAATCGATATCGATCACCCGGTCGATCAAAAGAAATGGGTAGCGATGGGGAAGAATACGCCGGATTTCTTCGGCCGATATGGGAAGTTTGGGAACTCCCCCAGCGATTTTTCCATTTAACGTACTTAAGATTTTACGCACAAAACGAATATTGAAAGCGTGTCCGGAACGGACAGCAATCACATGGCCCTTGATCGGTTTTCCCAAGAGAGCCAGATCGCCCATAACATCCAGAATTTTATGACGGACGATCTCGTCTTCGAAACGAAGTTCCTCATTCAGAAAATCGTGCTCGCCGATTACGATCGCGTTATCCAGGCTTCCACCCTTGATTTTACCCTGCTGACGAAGGATATCGACATCTTTTAGAAAACAGAATGTCCGGGCGGGCGCTATTTTCTCGACAAAGGTTTTTTCATTGATCAGAAATGAAGCCGAACGAATTCCGACGGCAGGATGATCGTAATCGATCTTGTAAGTGATTTCCAAGCGGGGCGAGGGGATAATAGCCAGTTCGAGGCCGTTTTCATAAAGCCAGATGGGTTCGGTTACTTCGATGAAGTGTTTGGGCCGGTCGAGTGTAACGATACCCGCTTTTTTAATCGCTTCCACGAACGGCAAAGCGCTGCCATCACAGATCGGTGGTTCGCTGGAAGAAAGTTCCAGGATGATGTTATCGACTCCCAATCCGGTACAAGCGGCGAGAACATGCTCCACTGTCTTGATCTCGGAACGGCCGGATCCCAATTGAGTCAAGAATAACGACTCTTCCAGAACGGCGTTATCCGCGATGACTTGAATCTCTTCCCGATTGGGCAGATCGGCGCGGACGAAACGGATTCCCGAATCGGCCGGAGCGGGTTTGAAGGTAATGGTTGTTTCCTGACCGGTATGAACGCCCACGCCACGGATGCTGACTTCACCGGCTATTGATTTTTGATACTCTACCATAATACTCTAATTCTACTCCAATTCGGATTCGGATTTACTAAGAATCTCTTCCAGATTCTGTATCTTCTCAAATAATCTGGGTAACCGGGCAATATTGGCTTTCAAGCGTTTTTCCTTGCTGTGTGGCTGGGCGGGGACGCCCCAATAATCGGCATCCGGAGGAACGTCGTCCATGACAACGCTTTTCGCTCCGATCCGCGCACGCTCTCCGATATTAACTCCCGGCGATAAGACGACCTGCCCTGCAATGGTAACCCGCTCGCCCATTGTTACATGATCGCCAATAGTAACCTGCGCCACAATAATACAATGCGGGCCGATCTCCGTGCCGATACCAATTTGCACGAGATTATCGATTTTCGTTCCTTCTCCAATACGGGTGGGCGATTCGCCGATCCCTGCAGCGACGACGTTCGCGCCCAATTCAACGTCGGCTCCAAGTACAACAGCCGGTTGACCGGATAAAGGAGATTGCATATTCACAGGCCCGATACGGCAACCGGCGTGTAAGATACAAAGATTGCCAATGACACATCCCGCATAAACCGAGACATGAGGATAAAGGATGACGTCGCAGCCAATCACGGCTCCCTCGCCAACGTAAACGCCAGGGTAAAGGATACTTCGATCGCCAATAACAGCATCTTTTTCCACGATAGCGTGCGGCATCACCGTGATATCTTTCCCCAGCCGGGCGCTGGGATCGACCTGGCTGGAAGGATGCACGCCGCCGGATAGTTTCCGTTGATCCTTATGGAAAAGATAGAGCGCCTGAGTAAAGGTTAGATAGGGATTGGAGGAACGGATAACCGGTCGAAAATCCGTCTCCAGATCCTTGGGAACGATCATGGCTGAAGCGTGACAGAGAGGGATTTTCGTGACGTACTTGGGATTGGCAACAAACGAGAGATCGCCATCTTTCGCAGAGGTAATTTCGGCTACACCGGTAATTTGAATCGACCCATCTCCCTCAAAGGGTTCTCCGAGTTTCTCACATAATTCCTTGAGCGTGTATATCGGCACTGAATCCAGTCCTTCGTTCGTTCTTCGCCGAATCCCGTTCTCGTCCTCTATCGAAAACCGCTCCCGATTCATCGATCGGGAGGAAATCACGGCGGGATCGACACTGATTCCC
>CAZFOX010000092.1:3511-6840 GCA_964520565.1 uncultured bacterium
TTGCGTGCAATACCCAATGAAGGGATTACCGCAACCAAAAGCGGGGATTATTTTTTGTTTATGCGTTCAAGCACTTTATCCGTAATATCGTACGCGGGATCCACATAAAATAAGAGACGCCGCGCAAAAACAAAGGAATAATTCCCTTCCTTGGCAATTCCTTCTACCGCTTTCTTTAATTCTTCCATCAGCGGATCGAGGATTTCTTTCTTCTTATCGTCCACGTCTTTCGCATCCGCCACTTCCTTCTCCTGGAGTTTATTGCCCTCCAATTGAAGCTTATCGTAGCGTTCCTTGGCGGTATCGGCGGGGATCAATTCTTTTTGTAACTTGAACGATTCGTACGAATCGAGTAATTCCTTCCGTTTTTCCAATAATTCCTTCCGTTTGGAAGCGATCAGATTCTTGATCGATTCCTCCGCCGATTTCCATTTCTCCCATTTTTCCTGAATCTTATCGAGATCTAAAGAGCCCAGTTTCAACGTTGTCTGAGCGTATCCAACCGGCGCGCCAAGTGTAAACAGAAAACAAGCCAGAATGCCCATGGCGAATTGTTTTCCCTTGCCTATCCACATGATGTATATCCTCCAAGTATCCGGATTAACCTGCTTATTCTACTCTGCTTCGCTCGAAAACATACCCCTCGTGTGGAATGGGTGTAATGGTTAGAAACTTTGTCCGAAACTGAAATGGAAAAACTCGGTATCGTCTTCGTCGAACTTGCGAATGGGGACAGCCAAATCGAAACGGATCATGGCGTTCAAACCGGGTATCTTAACCCGAATTCCCGCGCCCGTGCTGAAACGAAATTCGCTGGGATCGAAATCTCCAATTTCCCGATAAACGGATCCCATATCCAGGAAGGAAACCACCTGGAAGATTTCCGTCAGCGGGTACCGCAGTTCCACATTCCCAATAAAAGACGATTCACCGCCCAGATAGGTACGATAGCCACCCGGGTAATTAAGGAACTTAATGTTCCGCGAATACCCAATACCGCCTTCATCGAATCCACGAATCGAATTGGCGCCACCTGCGAAATACCGTTCCTGTAAGGGGATAAAACCTGGATCGCCGTAGGCATAACCGAGATTCAATTCCCCCGATAACGCGAGAGTTAGAGTCTCGAAGAAAGGCATCGGAGTGAAATAGTTCACCAGGTTTTTCCACTTTACGAATTCGTTATCGGTTAAACCGGCCAATTCAATCGTGGAACGGCTGTAAATACCGTTGCGCGGATCGATTTTGAAATCGCGGGTATCGTAAAAATACCCGAACAAGAGGCTGGTTGTCGTATTTTTACCCAGGTTGAACTCATCGGGAATCGTTGCCGGATCAAGCGCGTAACGGTGTGAAATATCCGCCGACAAATCGGTTACTTCGCCCTTCAAACCGAAGAGCAGGGATAGTTCGTCGGTTAATTCCTTCCCAAACGTTACCGTCGAACCGACACGTTGTTCGTCAAACCGACGACCGCCATACCCTTCCTGGTCGATATAATAAATATCCCAGTCGGCGCTGTAATCGGAGTTGAACAGATGAGGTTCGAACAGGTTGAGGGCCAGGCGATTGCGCACTTCGCCGATTTCACCGGTAATGGACCCGCGAACGCCGTAACCGAATAAATTCCGTTCGGTTAAGGTGGCGAAGACAGAAGGCCCGAAAGCGGTGGAAATGCCGCCGCCGAAGGTGAGCATGCCGGTTTCTTTTTCTTCCAACTCCAAAACCAGATTTTCCACCTGGTCGTCCGCGGTTCTATAACGCCGAAAACCCGGAATGAGATTGGTTTGTCCAGGAACCGGGATACCGCGGGATTTAAAGAAATTCAGATTAACCAGATTCCGATCGCTTTCAATGACTTTGGTCCAATCCAGAGGTTCCCCTTCTTTTAATTCGAGTTCCCGTTCGATGACGAATTTCTTGGTGCGGAATTCCCCTTCCTGTGTCGGGATGACAGAACCGTCTTCGAGTGTCACAACACCCTGAATCTCCACTTTCCCCAGATGTTTGCGGGGCGATTCCTGGACCGCCAAGGCGATATCGACGACAAGATTGTCCGGATCGCGGATCAGATCGTAGTCGATCTCCGTATCCAGATATCCTTGTCCTTTATAGATGTTCAGCATATCAATAGTAATGTTTCGGTACATCGTACCGCTGGAAAAAAGGTCGCCGGGACGCAGGGTGAGACGGGATAATAATTCCTGGTCAGAAAAGATTGTATTTCCGGATATGGAGACGTTGCCGACGGTATACGGCTGGCCTTCATCGATTCGGAAAGTTAAGGTTAAACCCTCATTTTCTTCCGAAACCGAAGCGATCTCTACTTTAGCATCGAGATAGCCGATATCGGCATATCCAAGTTCCCGGATACGGACCAAGTCCTCTTTAACAACTTCATCGTCGTACTGCCGCTTGATGATAAACCAGAAGGATTCCTTGGTTTGGATCACTTTTTTTAGTGCTTTATCATGGATTACATGATTGCCCTCAAAAAAGATCTTTTTGACAGGCAGCCGGGTTCCTTCCTCCAGGGTGAACACTAAAACAACCGTATTGGCTTCTTCTCCCGGACGGGTTTGCCAGGTTATTTTGGTATTGGGAAAGGACTTGGTTGTATAAAAATTGATAAGAACATTTTTGTAGGATTCAGCCAGTTTCTCATCAAAGAACAAACGCTCTTTGCCGGTAAATTTCAATTCCTCGTTGAGTCGTTTTTTCTTATATTTTGTGTTATTGACGTACTCCACATCTTTCAGTAGAGGTTTTTCCTGGACTTTCCAAATCAGGTTCCAGCCGCCCGCTGTTGGTTCACTCAAAGATACTACATCCGTGAAATATCCCAGCGCAAAGATCGCGCGAAAATCGTCGCGGATACGATCGGCGGTGGCGAGCGATGCCAGATTGTCGCCCGCCCGTGTCTGCACCACCTCAAAAATCTCTTCCGCTCTGACGTGGACATTGCCCTCCACCATGACCTGAACGATGGAATCGGCGAAAACCGGGCAAGAATAAGCCGCCAAAAGGAAGAACCATCCCAACTGGAAGAAAAAACAATGCTGTTTCAGATCACCACCTCCTTGGGCGATGACTCGCGGAATGTGAGTTCGTTTTCATCTGCATCCACGAGAATTTCCTGATTGCCCCGGAATCGGCCTTTTAGTACTTCCTCGGAAAGCGGATCCTCGAGATATTTCTGGATCGTACGCTTCAATGGACGAGCACCATACGCCTTATCAAACCCTTTGTCAACCAGAAACGACTTGGCGGCATCGGTTAAGACGATTTTATACCCCATCGGTTTGATACGTTCCTGGACTTCCCGGATC
>CAZFOX010000092.1:6850-11134 GCA_964520565.1 uncultured bacterium
CGCTCCAGCTCATGGAAAACGACAATTTCATCCACCCGGTTGAGAAATTCAGGCCGGAACTCGCGTTTGAGTTCGCTCATGACCTTATCTTTCATCGTTTTGTAGCTGAGAGTGTCCTGTTCGGCGGCAAAACCCAGCGACACGCGGTTCGTTATTTCCCGCGAACCAATGTTGGATGTCATGATTAGAATGGTATGCCGGAAATCCACCTTGTGTCCGGTGGAATCGGTTAATCGTCCATCCTCCAAAACCTGGAGGAGGATATTGTATACGTCTGGATGCGCTTTCTCAATTTCATCAAGACAAATTACTGAATAAGGTTTCCGGCGGACTTTTTCGGTGAGTTGACCGCCTTCATCGTGTCCGATATATCCTGGAGGAGCTCCCACTAGGCGCGAAACGGCAAATTTTTCCATATACTCCGACATATCCACCGAGATCAGGGCATCTTCATTCCCGAACATAAACTCGGCAAGAATTTTCGCCAAATGGGTTTTACCGGTTCCTGTCGGTCCCAGGAAAAGAAAAGAGCCGATCGGACGTTTCTGATTCGATAAACCCGCTCGAGAACGTCGAATGGCTTTGGAGATAATCCGGATCGCCTCATGCTGGCCGATCACTTTTTCGTGCATGACATCCTCAATCCGCAGCAGTCGCTCGGATTCCTTTTCCTCAATTTTTACAATAGGAATTCCAGTCCATTTGGAAACGACATAAGCGATTTCGTCTTCATCCACAATGGTTTCCTTACCGGCCTGGGTACGCGATTCTTCCCAATCCCGGGTTAGTTGCGCCTGTTTATCGCGCAATTCTTCGCGCTGGCGTTTCAGTTCCAGGCATTTTTCAAACTCTTCGGCGACGGTGGCTGCCTCGATTTCCTTCATGACCTGCTCGATCTGGTCGTCGATCGAGCGCAAATCTTTTGGGCGGGTAGTGGCCTGAAGACGGGCGCGCGAACCGGCTTCATCGATCAGATCGATGGCTTTATCGGGGAGATAACGGTCGGTGACGTAGCGGTCGGAGAGTTTGGCGGCCGCTTCGATGGCTCCGGGCGTGTAACGTACGCGATGGTGGGCTTCGTATTTATCGCGCAGCCCTTCCAGAATGCGGATGGTTTCATCCACGGAAGGCGGATCGACCATGACGGTCTGGAAGCGGCGTTCGAGGGCGCTGTCTTTTTCGATGTATTTGCGGTATTCATCCAGGGTTGTGGCGCCGATGCATTGCAACTCGCCGCGCGCCAAAGCCGGTTTAAGCATATTCGAAGCGTCCATCGAACCTTCCGCCGCGCCTGCGCCCACCAGGGTATGTAACTCGTCGACAAAAAGGATGATGTTACTGGAACGACGTATTTCTTCAAGCACCGCCTTAAGCCGTTCCTCGAACTGCCCGCGGTATTTCGTGCCAGCCACAAGACCTGCCAAGTCTAAAGTACTCAATCGCTTATTCAGAAGCAAATCCGGTACGGTCCGGGTGACGATCTGTTGGGCGAGTCCTTCGGCAATGGCGGTTTTTCCCACTCCCGCCTCGCCAATCAAAACCGGATTGTTCTTGGTGCGGCGGCAGAGAATCTGGATAACACGCTCGATCTCATCCTGCCGCCCGATCACCGGGTCGAGTTTGTCCATGGAAGCCAGTTCGGTAAGATCCGTGCCGAAAGCATCAAGAGCCGGGGTTTTGCTTTTACTTTTTCCAGCCGCCACCGCCTCTTGGGGTCCACCACCCATGAGACGGAGAATTTCGCTTCGCGCCTTGATCAGGTCGACTCCGTGGCTGGCGAGAATACGGGCCGCCAGTCCTTCGTTCTCGCGAATCACGCCCAAAAGAAGGTGCTCGGTACCGATAAAATTAACGCCGAACGCCTGGGCTTCCTGGTAGGCGAATTCGATGGCGCGCTTGGCGCTAGGCGATAAAGAAATCGTGCTATCGGAGCTGCTACCACTCGATTCCCGTTGCACGTTTTTTTGTATTTCCATCCGCAGGGCTTCCAGATTAAGACCCATATTCCGCATTGCGGTGGCTGCCACACCTTCTCCTTCGGCGATTAAACCTAGAAGGATATGTTCTGTCGCGGCGTGACTGCTGCCCATGCGCGCCGATTCTTCCTTCGCGCGCTTCATCACCAGGCGCGCCCGTTCTGTCAAGCGATCAAACATCATTTTACTCTCTCCTGCCTGTAGACGATGACCCTTGCCTTTTGCTTCGAATCGAAGCCACAAGGAAAACCATCCCACTCGATTTCATTCCATCGGATCAGGAATCGCCGTTGACTATCCAACTCCGAATCAATTCCGCCCGGTATTCATCCCGTTCCACGGCGGTAAAGGAACGTTTTGCATGTTTCTGTAAATGGGCCGGGCGTACTTTAAGTATCATTTCATTTAAGCTGCTATAGGGAGGTTTCTGGAGAATGCCCAGATTGAGGCCAAGACGAATCGATGAAAACAATTCAATCGCCTCGTTGGAACTCATCACTTGCGCGTAACGCAACGTGGCGTAAGCCCGCCAGACCCGGTCTTCGACCTGGCGGCGGTTCTCTTCCATCAGTTGTTCCTGCGCTTTCCGTTCCTGTTCCAAAATATGGCTCAGTACTTTTTCGATTTTGGCAATCGTATCCAATTCCGAAATTCCCAGCGTCCATTGGTTGGAGATTTGAAAAAGGTTACCAGAAATCTCGCTTCCTTCGCCGGAAAATCCCCGAACGGTAATCCCCATCTGGGTAACGGCTCCGAGCACCTTATCGATTCGCCGCGAAATGACAAGGGCAGGCAAATGCACCATCACGGAACATCGGATTCCCGTGCCGACGTTCGTCGGGCAGGCCGTTAAATAACCAAACGTATTGGAATAGGAATAGGTTATTCCACTTTCCAATTCGTTATCGATCGCATCGATCTGTTGCCAGGCCTTGCCGAGATTATTCCCCGCCATGAGTACCTGGATTCGCAGGTGATCCTCTTCGTTAATCATGATGCTGGCGGTTTGATCGGAACGAATGGCGACATAACGCTCGATACCGCTTTTTGCCAGTTCCCGGCTGATCATATTGCGTTCGGCCAGGAAATGACGATCGATGGGTTCTAATTCTTCCATGCAAAACAGATCGGGATTCTGTAACGCCGGCGAGTTACGAACGGCTTTTTGGGCCAGTTCGGCGATCCGTTTGAGATCGGTTGAGGAAGCCCATTGTGAAAAAGGGATTCCTTCGATATTCCGAGCCAAGCGTATTCGACTGCTGATCACCAGGCGATCGGGGGGATTCCCGGCTTTCAACCAACCGCATTCCGTCAGATAAGTTTTGGGTAGTTCACTCATATTCAACCCGCTATTTAATCCGCTCGTGCAGGACTCGATCCCGGTCAGCCTTCCTCATAACGAGACAACTGACTTTCCATATCTCGAATCTGGTCGCGCAAATGGGCGGCTAATTCGAAATTTTCCTGGCCAACCGCTTCCTTGAGTTGTATTCGGAGATCGGAAACATTACGACGTAAAATCAGCCGTATATCTCCCTTGCCGGGGGTCTTGCCCACATGCTTGATATCTTTCTGAATTTTTTGAAGCAAGGGTTTGAGCTCCGTGGAAAAAGAGTCGTAGCACATCGCGCATCCCAACCGCCCGCTTTCCTTGAATGCGCCATACGACAATCCGCAAGAAGGACATGTTTGATGAGTATGAGATCCCCCCTCGCTCTCTTTTTTAACCAGTTTGCCGCCGGCGAGAAACTGTTCAATGGAAAAAGCTGGATTAATAGACACCCCGTCTATCCCACATTCCTGAGAACACTCGTGGCAAATATGCAGAGTTAATTTTTTATTATCTTTCACCTGCGTGATGTGAATTTTGGCAGGATTTTTTTCGCATATTTCGCAAAGCATAATGAACACCTGCTATGATCGATCCGCCCCAGCGAACCAAAACGCCCACGGTCCGGAAACGTTTGTCTTTCAGATAGTGTCAAATATAAATCGGGACGCCGTCGGTTTCTGTCAATCGAACAAACGCTTCCATAAGTATACGTGTAATGGATCCCGGCTCACCTTTGCCAATCATACGCTGATTGATGGTGGAAACAGGAACCACTCGCGCCGCCGTTCCAGTCAGGAAACATTCGTCCGCATTGAACAAATCGGTCAATGTAATGTGGTCTTCCTTGTTGGGAATCCCCTTTTGAGAAGCCAGTTCGAGTACGGCCTCCCGAGTGATGCCCGGTAGAGCGCCATCCGTAACCGGTGGCGTAATCAACACGCCTTCAGTCACGATAAATATGTTATCCGCCGTAGC
>CAZFOX010000093.1:0-11127 GCA_964520565.1 uncultured bacterium
ATTGGATTTCGTGACGACGCCCGAGCGGTCGGTGATAACCATCCCACTCGGCATCTGTTCCAGAACGGCTGTAAAACGCCGGTTTTGGGCTTCCAATTCGGTCGTACGGTCGCCGAGAGAAAGAAGCGCTTCCTGTAATTCGGCGGTACGGTTGTGCAATTCCGAATTGGAATTCTCCAATTGCTGCTTCAGATTCAATAATTCCTTATTCTTGCGTTGGAGTTCCTCGTTTTTCTCTTCGTACAGCGAAAGCGTTTGTACAAGGTTGATATTCTGTTTACGCAATTCTTCGGAGAGCGTCAGTTTAGGGCGGGCGGTGAATTTATTCTGCAGAAAACTGACCACATTTTCCGCCAGGGTTTTGGCCGACCGGGTCTTTTTCTTAATCATTCGAATCTGGGTTCCCGTTCCCGGTTCGGATTCCACTTCGATGGAATCCATCAATCGTTTCATGGCGGGAATGCCCCGATTGGCGGTGGATTTACTCGATCCGGATTTTAGAATCTCTTCAATCTCTTCTTGCCCCATCCCCGGCCCCTGATCACGGCCGATCACCTCAAGAGTCAGCACATCACCATCGGTTTGCAAAGAAAAAGCGATATCCCCACCCCCACCATGCTCCAGGATATTCTTACCCAGTTCAAACACGGAAGTGGTCACCTGGAGCTGCTGGGTCACAGTAAATCCCAATTCCTCACAGATGACCCGCGCCCGGTCGCGTGCCGCCAGGATATCTTTGTCTTTTTTTATGGATAAGGAAAAAAGTTCCATGAAAAATCCGTTCCGAATTCTCTTTGGGAGTCCAAGAATCGATTACGGAGTAGAAGAATCGATTTCCGCAGCCGGTTTGGGCTCGGACGGAAGGGGGATCGTCAGGCTGGGAGTTACTTCCCGAATGTATGTCGAAAAACGATCCTCTTCGCTCAATGCCTTGGCCGAGGCATCGGCATCTTCTTCGTCCTCGTCACCTACCACAAAATACTGGATTGCTTCTTCATCCTTCTTTTCCGGCTTTTCTCCAAGATAAAAACGAGATTCGCCCAACGCTTCCCCATCGGCAAAAACGGTTGCTTTCCACTCTCCCTCGCCGCCCAGTTTCATCAACCGCGGGATCGAAAAATAGATCCCGATGGGATTTTCCTTGGGGAAATAAAGCGTTTCCGAAGCGGCCACGTTATCGACGGGATTCACGAGCTCGAAATTGATAATCTTGCTGGAATCCTGTTTATCCAGAAAAGCCACGACGACCACGCGGGAATCCCGATCCGGAAGAAATTGATCCGTGATTCCCACCCATCGGTTATCCTGCGACAGTCCTTTACAAACGAATACATCGCGTTGGATCAGCGTCGCCGGTTTCATGGCGATGGTCTGCGTGGAACAACCGTGAAAAATCGCCGTCACACCGATCCCAACGGCGACCCATAAACCAAGTCGAGGAAAAGAGATCATTCGTTCCATATCCTTTCAAACCGAGTGGTATTCTATCTACCGGGCGGCTATCCGGTCAAGCGATATCCACCATTTGTTTAGGCACAACGTTTGCTATACTAATGACAAACGATGGAATTCTACTGGATCGCCTACTTTGATAACCAACGTTCGAGAGCGGCTGGCTGTTAGGTCTTTTCCCAATTTTTCGATGTTTATGAGTGTATTCCATAAGATGGAAAGGCCATAACACCTTATAAATTAATAAGTTATCATAAAAGTCCTTTGGTGAGAAGCGAATAACAATTGTAAAAATAATTATGAACATCATTCGTTTGGAATAATCCATGAAGCCGCAATCGGCTGCCAAAAATAAGTACATGGAAAAAAAAGCCGGAAAAATCTGCTTGACAAGGAATTTTTTAACCACCTATAATAACTATCTATCATTAAAGTTGTGATGTCTGATTTAAGGAGATTTATCAATGGGCGATGCACCCGAGCAACATGCGGCAGAAGCCGAGCAAGAGCAAAAATCTGGCGGTAGCCGGTTGATCTTCATTATCGTGGGATTCGTCGTTCTTCTTGGCGCAATCGGAGCCGCCGCCATGTTCATCCTGGGGAAAGGCGGCGAAGGCGAAGAACTGGCCGTGGCGGTGAATAAGATCGAACCGGGTTACCAGTATAAATTCCCCACCCCATTCACGGGCAATCTGGCGGCGCCGGATAATGAATTCATTTATTCCGCCAACATCACATTGGAGATCAAACCCCGCGCCGATCTAACCGAACTGGAAGCCTTGAATGAGATGGGTATAGAAACCGAAGAAAAGCGAAACAAGATGCCCTATATCCGGCGTGTGATTATGGAAGAGATCGGCAGTAAGACACGAGTCGAAGTGACGAGCACGACGGGAAGAGAGCGGATTGCCAGTACGATTAAAAACAATCTCAATTCGATTCTAGAAAAAGCGCAGATTCAGGAAGTCTTCGTGGAGATTTTTGTAAATTAACCGGATTCAGCCACCCGATCCGGTCACGGAACAGGCATTATGGCGGATATTCTGTCGCAGAATGAAATAGACGCGCTGCTCTCCGCCTTCGCCACGGGCGAAGGCGCAGTCGGCGAAGTCAGCGGAGAAGCGGAGGATGAGCGGATCCGTGAGGTTAAAGTCTACGACTTTAACCACCCCGATCGCTTTTCCAAGGATCAGATCCGCACGATGCACAACCTGCACGATCATTTCGCGCGAATCTTCTCCATTTCGCTATCTGCCTTTCTGCGCACCATCGTCGAGGTCAAACTGGTTTCTGTCGATCAAATCTCGTACGAGGAATTCATCCGGTCGATTCCCAATCCCACCTCGCTCAATATCATCAATATGGACCCGTTGGAGGGAAAGGCGTTGATCGAACTATCGCCCACGCTCTCCTTCCCGGTCGTCGACCGCTTGATGGGAGGCGCCGGTAATGTGTTCAAGAAGAATCGGGAATTGACGGAAATCGAGCAGACCATCATCGAGAAGGTACTGTACCGCGCTTTCGACTGCCTGCACGAAGCCTGGGCCAACGTCTTGCCGCTCAATCTCTCGTTGGAACAATCGGAAACCAATCCTCAACTTTTGATGCAGCTGTATCTGCCTTCCGAAATGGTGATCCTGATGACATTCGAAGTCACGATGGGTGAAATTTCGGGAACCCTTTCGTTCTGCATTCCCTATCCTACGCTCGAACCGATCGCCAATCAGTTATCGAGCACGTCGTGGTACGCCGCCTCCAAAAAAGATCTCTCCGAAGAACACGCGGAAATACTCTACGACCGGTTGCGGCGCGTGAATATCCCCCTGATCGCCTATGTGGGCGCGGCGCGAATGAATATGCGCGAACTTCTCGAATTGGATGAGGGCGATGTCATACAGCTCAACCGTCGAGTCGATGAGGATTTTGTCCTGAAAATCGGCGGGGAGTACCGTTATTTTATCAAACCGGGAATCAAACGGGGCCATAACGCCATTCGAATCACTAAAATTATAACGGGACCGGACGACGTCTAAATCAAAACACGGGCAAAACCATGACCGCTGAAGCCTTAAGCCAGGAAGAAATTGATGCGCTATTGCGCGGGGAGACGCCGCCGCCACCCCCTCCTGCGATTACGCCGGACGAAGAAGACACCATCAAGGAATACACCCAGATCGTGTCTCAGGCCAGCAAAGACGTTCTTTCCACGCTGCTGGGCGAATCGGCGGACGCCCGCGTCGGCGATTTCAAAGAAACCGATTCCAATACCATTAACAGCGAAATCAAAGGAAATCTGGTTGCCGCCGAGATCAATTACAAGGGTATGATCCAGGGGAAAAGCCTGGTGATCCTCTCGGAAGAAAACGCCTTGAAACTGGCGGCCCAGATGACGGGGGGAGGAGCGGGCAGCGAGTTCGGCGACCTGGAAGAAAGCGCTTTCAGCGAGGCAATCCAGTCCGTTTTCAGCAGCGCGAATACCACCCTAGCTTCCAAATTCGGCGGCGAAATCCACCTCGATCCTCCGGATGTGACTGTCAATCCTTCCAATCTGGGCGATTTAATGCCGGAATCGGCGGAACGCAGCATCCTTTTAACTTATACTTTGAAATCCGGTGCGGTCAGCGGGCCGATTTACCAGATCGTTCCCCGGAACCTGCTTCATTCCATTTCCAGCGCGGCTTCATCGACACCGGCGGTAGCGGAACAAACGGAAAAACGAACGCCGTTTCAATCCAAAGCGCCACCGATTATGGCCGCCCCGGCTCAGTTCGCGCCCATGATGGGGCAATCTTTCGATATGCAGACCGCCGCCGCACCGCCGGTGGATATTTCCAATCTCGAATTGATTCTGGATATCCAACTGGAGGTGACCGTCGAACTCGGCCGTACGCATCGCAAAATTCGAGACGTTCTCGAACTGGGACCCGGATCGGTCGTGGAATTGGACCGATTGGCGGGAGAACCGGTCGATATCCTGGTAAACGATAAACTATTCGCCAAAGGCGAAGTGGTGGTTATCGATGAAAACTTCGGTGTACGGATCACCGACATTCTGACCATTGAAGAGCGGATTGAAGCCTTAAAATAACCGGGCTTTCTTCCGGGAACGCCAACCGAAAAGCGGGTGGGACGATGGGCACAGCGAAACAATCTTCCGATTTAAAACTGATCGATCTTCTCTCGCTCCGTCCCGGGTCTCTGTTGCGCGTTCATTCAATCAAAGGTAAAGTGAGCTGCCGCCAGGCCGAAGACCTGACGCGGGGATTGAAATGGCAACAGGAAGTATCCTATGCGTGTTTTCCTAACGGAGATCCGCAAACGATACATAATTTTTCCAAACTGCTCGAAATCTCCATTGACGCACAGATTCTCGTGCGTCATCCCGACCGAAAGGTTGTGGAAATCCTGCGGTTGGAGCCCAAATCGTGGCGCACCTTGTTGTCGCGGGCCGGTCATCGCGCTTCGGTCATGGTCAACGGCCGAGTCATTGCGGAAGGTGAAATTGTAAACGATCGGGATCAAAATGGTATTTTGATCCAAAAAGTCGTTGGATTATAAGTTTATAAGTCGGATTGCGTTTTCAAATTGTAATCTTGCACCACTCCCCGGATGGTTCGGAGAGTCGGAAATTTCGGTTGAGGGCTGCCGAATCTCGTATTCGGCAGTGAATAATTCATGGTTGCTTCCTATCAACACGCTCTACGTGTCTCTTTAAGCGTCTGCCTTTTTCTCGCCGCGGCGAAGGGTACCGATGCGGGAAACGCCGCAAAAAAGAAGGCCAATCCGGTTCATTCGGGCACAGCCGTTCTATCGGCCTCGTCTCCGCTTTCTATCCCTGGTTCCACGAACGTTCTTTCTGCCACTCCTGACGTAGTCGACTCGGTATTTTCCGCCTTGCAACGCCATTGGGATCAACAATCGGGCGAACAGACGCTTCCCCATTCGGATTCCGATCCAATTCCGATTTCCAGCGATCCTTCGCTGGTACAATCCATGGGCCGAATGTTGATCAGCCTGGCATTTGTCATCATGTTGGGATTGGGCGTCGCGTGGGTGGCACGGCGGTTTTTCGTGAAAGCGCATACCCTGGGTGGCGGATATATCGAACGGCTGGGTTCATTTACACTTTCTCAAAAATCCAAAGTCCATCTGATCCGGGTCGGCGATCATCATTTCCTGGTCGGCGAGGGGGGAAATTCACTCTCTTTAATTGCGGAAGTCGATCTTCATGCCACGCCGGTTCTCTCTCCTCCCGGCATGGACGGCCATAACGAGGAAATACCGCTGCCGTCGCAAATCGATTCTTCCACCTTTCAATCGCAACTGTCCCAGTGGCAAAACTCGCTGGAAAACCGAAACCTGCGGCAGGAACTGAACGCCAGCCTCCTTTTCATGAAAGGCCTCACTCAACGACTTCGCCGCAAGGGGGAACGAAATGCATAGGTGGGGATGGATTCTCGGATTGGGGGTTTTTCTGTCTCTGGCGGCCGCCGGGCCGGCCGGAGCGCAGGAAATGCAACCTATCCTGCCCTCCATCGGGCTGGATGGCCAACCCAATCCCCAGGACGTCTCCATTACCCTGCAAATTCTCTTTCTCCTGACGGTTCTGTCCCTCCTGCCCAGCATCGCCGTCATGACCACATCGTTTATCCGAATCTCCATCGTTCTGGGTTTGGTACGGCGCGCCATCGGCACGCAACAGACCCCCTCCAACGAAGTGATTGTCGGCATCTCGTTGTTTTTAACGTTTTATATCATGACGCCGGTCTTCGAAGAGATCCACAAGACCGCGATCGAACCCTATCTTCGTCAGGAGTTGAAAAGCCTCCAGCCGGGCGATACCGATCCATACGGCAAACCGGTCACCGAGGAGATCAAACCTTTCTATCACATGCTTTTCAAATCCATGATCCCCATCCGGCGTTTCATGTGGCAACAGATCGGCGAGAGTGGCACCGCCGACGTCTATCTTTTCATGGCGATGGCGGGGATGGAAAAACCCCATGACATGAACGATGTGCCATCGCATGTCCTCATCCCCTCTTTCATGATCAGCGAACTGAAAAAGGCGTTTATCATGGGATTCCTGATCTTTATCCCGTTTCTCATACTCGATTTGGTTACCTCATCCGTCCTGATTTCGATGGGCATGTTTCAGCTGCCGCCCGCCTTCATCTCGCTGCCGTTCAAGATTCTTCTGTTCGTTCTGGTGGATGGATGGAGCCTGCTGGTGAAGGCGTTGGGTGCGTCGTTTCTGCAAAACATGTCCAAAGGGATGTGAGCAAAGAAAAGAAAGAAGACCATTATGGGCGATATGGAATTGATGGTTGTCAAACTGGGACAGGAAATGATGTTCAATGCCTTGCTCATCAGCCTGCCGCTGCTGGGAATCGGTCTGGTCATCGGCTTGATCATCAGCCTCGTTCAGGCGGCCACGCAGATTCACGAACAAACCCTGACCATCGTTCCCAAACTGTTCGTGGTGGGTACGACCATCATGTTTCTGATGCCCTGGCTGATTGAACGCATGCTGGACCTGACCCGGCGGCTTTTTGAAATGTTGCCGGAAATTGCACGGAGATTCTGAGGGTTATCCAGATTTTTTAAGATGGGAGAAGCGGCCGGCCGGACAATCTCTTATGGTAAACCTGCTGCCCCAGGAATTCGAAACGCCGTTTCTGACCTTCCTCTTTATTCTGATGAGGGTTGGAGCCGCCGTATTCAGTATGCCGGTGATCGGCGCGCAGAGCGTGCCTCGTCCGATCCGCGCCGCCATTATCTTTTGGGTGGCCGTCGTGTTGTCGGGTTCGTACATCGGTGTGAATGCCAATGCGACCGGTTTTGTCTCTCCGCCGGCGACGCGGATTTACAACGGAGTAGTGGATTTCACTCTGGCGGGGATCGGCGAGTTTTTGATCGGCTTTGCGTTGGGATTCACGTTTCAACTGCTTCTGGCTGCGGTCGGTTTGACCGGCGAGTTGATCGGCAAAGAGGCGGGCTTCTCTGCCGCATCGGTTTTCGATCCGATCACCGGTGAGGACAACTTTCTACTGGCGCAGATCAAGGTGTGGCTGGCCACCATCGTTTTTTTAGTCATCGGAGGGCCGGAATTGGTATTTCGCGCACTGGCTGACAGTTTCCAGATCGTAGCGCCCGGAGAGGGATTCACAATCGTCTCACTCGGCGAAGCGGGATATAGAACGTTTTTATACAACGAAGGGCGGCATACCGCATTGATGTCCATTGTGTTTATTGTAGGCGTTCGGCTCGCTCTTCCCATGATCGGCGCCATGCTGCTCGTCAGTCTGGCCGAGGCGTTCATCGCCCGGACGGCGCCGCAGCTAAACATCATGTCGGTGGGCTTCGCCGTCCGCATGTCGATGGCGTTGTTCCTGCTCGGAAATCTGGTGGTGTACTTCGTCACAGCGCTGAAACCTCATTTGTTACGGTACACCGCCTATACCGATGCGTTTTTGGGCTGGTTGGCCCCATCCTGAACGGCGGCTTGAACGCCATCGGAGTAGAGTACTATGGCTGAATCGGAAAGCGGACAGGAAAAAACAGAACCGGCGACAGCGCGAAAGCGCGAAAAAGCCCGTGAGGAAGGCCAGGTTCCCAAGAGCCAGGAAGTCACCACCACTCTGCTGTTGGTGGCGGGTGTTGTCGCGTTTTATCTCTACATCGACGATTACTGGCTCGGCCTGATGGATGCGACTCAGTACTACATCCTCTCCTGCGCCGAAATTCCGGTCACGGAAACTAGCATTCACACCCTGATGCTGGAGGCGGCTTTACGCACTCTATTCATTGTGGCGCCCTATTTTTTAATATTTTTCGGAGTGGGCATCGTTGCGAATCTGTCTCAGGTGGGTTTTGTTTTTACCACCAAACCGCTCATGCCCAAACCGGAAAAACTCAATCCCATTTCCGGACTCAAACGCCTCTTCTCGGCGCGGGGCGTCATGGAACTGGTGAAATCGATTGGTAAAATTTTCTTGATTGCCCCGATCATGATTTATCTCGTCTATAAAGATATCCCCGGCATGATGGATCTGGCCGGAATGAGTGTGCGGGATGGGATGATCTGGATTGGGAAGGACGCGCTGGAACTGGCGCTCTGGGCTCTGCTCATTCTTTTCATCCTGGCCCTGATCGATTACGTCTATCAACGCTGGCAGCACGAACGGGATCTGCGCATGACCAAGGAAGAAGTCAAGCAGGAAATGAAGGACGTCCAGGGCGATCCGCAGATCAAAGGCCGCATTCGTTCGATTCAACGCGAAATGGCGCGCCGGCGGATGATGGAAGAAGTACCCAAGGCCGACGTGGTGGTTACCAATCCCACCGAATACGCCGTGGCCATCCGGTACGCTCCCGAAGAAAATCCCGCACCGCAGGTCGTAGCCAAAGGAAAACACCTGAACGCCCAGCGAATTCGGGAAATCGCTTATGAATACGATATTCCTATCGTGGAAAATCGGCCCCTGGCGCAATCGTTGTATAAGCTCGTCGAGGTCGGCGGATTGATCCCGCCGGATCTCTATCAGGCGGTGGCGGAAGTGTTGGCGTACGTTTACCGTCTGCAAAATCGTGTGGAGAGTTACGCCCATCGAAGCGCGTAAAGGCGTTCGTCCGGGCGGGAGTGAAACATGGCGGAAGCCGTTCTGCAACAGGCACCTTTAGGCCAGCGCACCTCCAATGTGGGAATCGCGCTCGGCTTCGTGGCGATTCTGGCCATTATGCTGGGCCAGATTCCCCCCACCATGCTTTCGGGACTGCTCGCCATCAACATCACTCTGGCGCTGATGGTATTGATGATCTCCCTCTACATGACCAATCCTTTGGAATTCAGTACCTTCCCGACCGTTCTGCTGATCCTGACGATTTTCCGCCTGGCGCTGAATGTGGCCTCAACCAAATTGATCCTGACTCCCACCGCTGGAGTTTCGCAAAAAGCCGGCGCGGTCATTGAATTCTTCGGACGCGTCGTGGCGGGGAACAACGCCATTATCGGTTTTGTCGTGTTCCTGATTCTGGTCATTATTCAGTTCATCGTCATCACCAAAGGTTCGGGTCGTATTGCTGAAGTGGCCGCCCGCTTTACTCTGGACGCCATGCCCGGCAAGCAGATGGCCATCGACGCCGACCTGAACGCCGGTCTCATCACCGAGGCCGACGCCCGGCGGCGGCGTGCAGAAATCGCCAAGGAAGCCGACTTTTACGGAGCCATGGACGGCGCTAGCAAATTCGTACGCGGCGATGCCGTCGCGGGTATTATCATCACTGTTATCAATATCATTGGCGGTATTTTCGTTGGAATGACCGAAGATATGCAAATCACCGACGTTCTGGTGACCTATACCATCCTAACCATCGGCGACGGCCTCGCCAGCCAGATTCCGGCTCTTCTGACTGCCACGGCGGCCGGTGTGGTGGTAACCCGCGCTTCCGAAGAGGCCGCTCTGGGCGAAAGCCTCAGTCGGCAACTGTTGGCCAAACCGGAAGCCATGTTCGTCTCTGCCGCCGCCCTCTTTATGGTCGCCGCTCTCGGTATGATGATGCAACCGGGCATCGTTCCTTCCTTTCTGATCCTGGCGATCGCCATGGGAACCGGAGCCTGGTACATTCAAAGCGGCCAAAAACGCGCTCTCGTTCAAAAAGAAGAGATCGCCCGGAAAGAAGCGGAAGAAAAACCGCCCGCTCCCGAGGATGTGGAAAGCCTCCTCGAAGTCGATCCCATGGAGATCGAAATCGGTTTCGGCCTGATTCCCATCGTCGACAGCGAACAGGGCGGCGATTTATTGGACCGCGTCAGCGTGATTCGCCGCCAGACCGCTGTGGAGCTGGGCTTGATCGTTCCCCCCATCCGCATCCGGGATAACATGCAACTGGGGCCTCGCCAATACACCATTCTCATCCGCGGCATCAAGGTGGCCGACGGCGAAATTCGTCCCGATCGCCTCCTGGCCATGAAACCCGACATGCAGGAAGAAGACGACGTGCCCGGCATCCGGGGCATCGAACCGGCGTTCGGCACACCGGCCAAATGGATCGAACCCGACGAACGTTCCCGGGCTGAAATGGCCGGGTATAGCGTAGTCGAACCGGCGGCGGTTCTCGCGACCCATCTCACCGAAGTGATCCGTTCGCATGCTCACGACCTGCTCGGCCGGCAGGAAGTCCAGCAACTGATCGACAAACTGCGCGAACGCAACGCCGTCCTGGTCAACGAAATCATCGAAACGTCCAAAATTCGCGTGGGCGTCATTCAAAAAGTGCTTCAGAACCTGCTGCGCGAACGGGTTCCGATTCGCAATCTGGAATTGATTTTCGAAGCGATCGCCGATTACGCCACGGCGCAGATCGATGTGGATTCCCTGACCGAACGGTGCCGCGAATACCTCTCGCGCATTATCGCCAATCTCTATGTGGATCAAGCCGGCCAGTTGCCCGTACTGAACCTCGATCCCAATATCGAGGCCCGTCTTCAGGACGCGCTGAATCGCGGTGGTCCGGCAGGCATCCTGGCCACCGATCCTTTGTACGCGGAACGGCTCATCGAGGCCGTTCACATCGAATGTCATAAAGTGATGGCCGCCGGATATCATGCTTTGATTGTGACGCAGCCCAGTCTTCGGCTCTACTTGCGGCGTCTGTGCGAGCGCTCTATCCCGC
>CAZFOX010000094.1:0-11069 GCA_964520565.1 uncultured bacterium
GACCCTACAGGAGGCGTTCGGTATCAAGCACGGGGATCGATTATATGAACTGGCACGGGGAATCGATGAGAGTCCCGTCATCACAGATCAAACCCGTAAATCTCTTTCTCAGGAGCAAACGTTTCCCCAGGATATCGCCAGTAAGGAAAGAATGCAGGCCATTTTAAAATCGCTATCGGAAGATGTTTCTCAGTTATTGGTGAAAAATGGCCTGAAGGGTCGGAATGTCGGAATCAAAGTTCGATTCAGCGATTTCCGTATCGCCACACGGGCTCTGACTCTCGATCACCGCACGAGCGACGCCGAAGAAATAGGTGCTATTGCCGTTCAACTTTTAAATAAGATCGATATGGAAAATCGCCGGGTTCGTCTGTTAGGTGTACGGATGGCGGGATTTGATCCCATATCGGAGTGCTCGGAGACGTCACCTCCACGCGATTTACAACTTTGGTTCTGGTGAAAAGGATGTAACCCATTCAGGACCACAGGCGATTAACTGCTTTTGCCGCGAATATGTCTGTAAGTTTTTGCGAGGAAGCAAACATGAAACAACCCGTCTGGATTAGCCGTACCAAGGGAACTCCCCGTGCGGAGTTTGTTACCTTTTCCGCAGGGAGGGATGTCGTCTCTATCCCGGAGGCGGATGCCGTCTTGGTTCCGTACGATTTATGGACAAACCGCGCCTATGCGATTGGATTACAAAAGATCGGTGTTTATTCCCAGTCCGAATGCCGGAAAATATTAAAAGCGTTCAACCGGCTCGAATCGGAGTGGCAAGCGGGTACATGGCGTCTGGATCCCAATCTGGAAGACGTGCATATCAATTTGGAATCCTGGCTTTCCGGACAATGTGGAGAAGATCTGGGGGGACGAATTCATTCCGGCCGCAGCCGCAACGATCAGGTGGCCACCGATATGAAACTGTATACGCGCGATGTGATACTGGATTTTATCGATGAATGCCTGGGGCTGGTATTCGTTCTTCTCACACACGGGGCCGAACAAGGCGGAACGGTGATGCCCGGATATACGCATCACCGCAAGGCGACAATCACTTCATGGGGGCATTGGTGTGTAGCGTATGCGCAGGGTGTTCTCCGGGATACGCAGCGATTCGCCGATCTCTTTCAACGAGTCAACATTTGTCCCTTGGGTGCAGCGGCCTCTTATGGGACAACCTGGCCGTTGGATCGCCCGTTGCTTTCCGATCTGCTGGGCTTTGATTCCGTTCAGGAGAACACTCTGGACGCGGTGGCGTCCCGGGGCGAAGCGGAAGCGGAAACGGCTTATTGCGCCGCCTGTCTTTTGAAGCGGTTGGCGTGTCTCTCTCAGGATTTAATTCTTTTTTCGACGGAAGAATTTGGTTTTTTATCTCTACCCGCCGATTTCACCACCGGAAGTTCCATTATGCCCCAAAAACGCAATCCCGATTTTGCCGAAGCCATTAAGGGGAAAGCGCATGTTGTGAACGGAATGGCTCAGGCGTTGCTTTCCATCGATGGATCGAATTTGTCTGGATATAACAAAGACGTGCAATGGTCGAAGTATTTATTCATGGATGCCGTCCGGGAAGCGAGTGGAGCCGCGAGAATTCTGACCAGTGTGTTTGGGGGGATCACCGTTCACAAGCGCATCATGGAGGAAGCGGCGCGAACGGGATTCCTCAATGCGGTCGATATTGCGGATTATCTGGCCCGGTCGCGTCGGCTGCCATTCCGAAAAACATATCAATTACTATCGGATGCGGTAGGCGCCAGTTCAACCCGGCAATTCCTTCGGGGCGAACTCAATCGAATTTTGAAAAACGGCCAAGTGGAGCCATTAACCGAAGAGGAGTTCAATCGTCTCAATGATCCACGGCTTTGCCTGTCGGCGCGCGAGCATGTCGGTTCCCCCAGCCCCATGCAGGTCAAAGAGCAAGTGCGTAACTTGAAGCGTAAAGCCACGGCTCTTCAGCGATGGGCGGAAACTCGGCGGCAAGCAATCCAATCGGCGCGAAAACGATGTTACACCCTTTAAGACGGATTCCTTTATGACTAAAGAGCCGATTGCCATTCAATGCCGAAATGTCGGCAAGTCGTATTCTCTCTCCTCCGAACAGGCCACGACCTTGAAAGAAACCGTTTTACGAGGGGGGCGGGGAAAGCGATCCACCCATGTCATCCATGCGCTTCGGGATTTCAACCTGACGGTGCATTATGGGGAGATCGTCGGCCTGATCGGCGATAACGGTTCCGGGAAGAGCACTCTTCTCAAACTGATCGCCGGTATCACCCGGCCGACCGGTGGCGAAATGATTGTGAATGGAACCGTCTCCAGTTTGCTGGAAGTGGGCGTTGGATTTCACCCGGAAATGACCGGCCGGGAAAATGTCTTTCTCTCCGGGGCGCTTCTTGGGATTCCCCGAAGCGAGTTGGAGCGGCGTATGCCGGATATCGTCGCTTTTAGTGAATTGGAAGAATTTATCGACTCGCCGGTCAAGCATTATTCATCCGGAATGTATCTTCGTTTGGGTTTTGCGATCGGCGTACACGTTCAACCAGATATCTTGCTAATTGACGAAATTCTGGCCGTAGGCGATCAGCGCTTTCAGCGGAAGTGCAAGGAACATATCCGCAGGTTGCGGAATTCCGGCAAAACGATCCTCTTGGTGAGCCACGATCTGCAAGCGATTCAAAGCTTATGCGATCGCGCCGTGGTTCTTCATAAGGGAAAGAACATCGGGGAAGGCCATCCCTATGAAATGATTGGCCTTTATAAACAACACCAATTTGTGGAAGCCAGACGGCGGGGAGAAACGCCTTCAGCGGAAATTGTAAAAAACAACCGTTTTGGCAATTTCACAATCCATTTTACTGCGGTGCGCATGATCGATTCTGCTGGTTGCGAGCGTTATATTTATGAAACGGGAGAACCGGTACGGGTGGAACTGGATTGGAGCGCCCGGCAATCCATACGCTTTCCAATATTCGGTTTGTCGATCATGACCGATGACGGCGAATACATGTTTACCGTTGCCACCGATGTTTCTGTAGGCGATATTCCCTCCATTGAAGGGTCCGGTACAACGGTGTTTGAATTGGAAGCCCTGAATCTTCTGGAAGGCGCTTATAGCCTAAGTTTCGGTATTACGCAGCGTGAGGATGGACCGGGTTCCACCTTTAATTTTTACGAAGGATTCGATGTCTGTCTCGAACTCTGTCCTTTTCTGGTAAAACCCGGCAAAAAGGGGTATGGTCTGCATGGTCTTTATTATTTCTCATGCAAGGCTCGGATCGAATTGGATAATCAAAAATAAATTTATCATTCATTGAATCGCGCTACTCATCATTAATGGTTTATTATGAACGAAAAACAAACAATCGATGTTTCCCTCATAATCGCGTGTTATAAAGACGGTGCGTATCTGGAATCCAGTTTGCAAGAAATCGAAAAAGTCATGGCGCAATTGCGCTATTCTTACGAATTGATTCTCATCGATGATTGCAGTCCCGATGGCAGTGCACGTATTGCAGAAGAATCGGCCTTACGCCGTTCCAATACCCGGTTGATCCTCCATTTACGCAATATGGGGCGGGGGGCAACTGTGAGTGAAGGGATGCGAATGGCGCAGGGGAAATACGTTGGGTTTCTCGATATCGACCTGGAAGTACACGCCCGCTATATCCCCTCCATGTTGCAGGCGCTCGAGGATGGATACGATGGCGCTACCGCCCATCGGTATTATGAAATTCGTTGGAATCCAGGTATATTTTTCCGGCATATTTTAAGTGTGGGATATCATTCCCTTGTCTGTTTGCTTTTAAACCTTCCTTATCAAGATACGGAAACCGGCTATAAGTTTTTCCGCCGCGAACGTATTCTCCCCATTCTCGATAAGACATTCAGTCCCGGCTGGTTCTGGGACACGGAGATCATGGCGCAGTGCTATTATCATGAGCTTCGCATTTTGGAAATCCCAGCGCTTTTTCTCCGCCGGCCCGAACGGACATCCACTGTCAAACCGGTTCGCGACAGTATTGTCTATCTTCGCGAGCTGATCCGGTTTCGCCATCGATACAAACAAGAACGAAACCGGTATCGGGCAGAATCATGAACAGTCCGATTTATTTCCATCCCTGGATATATGAAGCCGTCATGCGTTTTCTTTATGGCGGGCAATATCTTGAAAGACTCCAAGCAGTTGCTGCGTTGATCCCAGAGGGAAGCCGCGTTGCCGATGTGTGTGCAGGCGATTGTTCGTTGTATCGGTATGCTTTGAAGGATAAAAATATCGATTATGTTGCTTTCGATATCAATCCCCGATTCGCTTTTTGGGCGGGCTCGCATGGCATTAGCATGACAGTGATCGATCTGCGCGTCGATAATATCCCCCAGGCTGATTGTGTGGTCATGTTGGGCGCTTTATATCAGTTTATTCCTCACGAACGGCTTATGATCGAAAAACTTCTTCAAGCCGCCCGGCGGATCGTTATTCTGGCCGAGCCGATTCATAATGTGGCGCAAAGCCGTATTCCTCTTTTGCGCTGGATGGGACGGTTAGCTACACGGGTTGGCGATAATCCCTGTTCGCGACGTTTCGATGAAACATCCTTACGTGCTTTTTTAGGAGAGTACGGTTTTCAATCCATTCGTTCACTAGCCGGGGGACGGGAACTCCTGGCGGTATATACTGCCACCAATTCTGGTTAATATCGGTCGAAATTTGGAACACCCGAATGTTCTTGAAGAACGCGGATGACCTGGGATGCGGCGCGATACCCGGATTGCACGGTGGATGGAAAATCGGGATACAGAACGTAGGAGCCGGACAGCGCCAGAGAACCAGTGGTGATCGCTTGCAACCGTTCGAGCCGCTCGAATGCGCCCGGGGACATTACCGGCAAGGAATTTGAAAACCATTGAATCCGGCGATCGGTAATTTTGTTGCGGACAGCCGGATCGATCTTTTCCAGGGCGGTATATATTTTCTCCAGAAGTTGTTCTTCGGTGAGTTGTTTGATACTTTGATCGCGGGAACTTGGAGGCGCGATCATCACGCCGGTGATATACGAGTCTTTATTCCGTACCACTTCATTATAATGCCGTTGGATGCGGGTGCTATCGATCAGATCGGTAATAAACATACCATCCGCGATCTGGAGATCGTATGCCTGATTGAATACCGGTTCCCGGCTGAAAAGCGATACGAAACAAAGAGAGGAGTAGGCGACCTGTCCCAATAACGATTTCTGTTCCTCATTCCATAAATCCGCCGCCAGCGAGGCTGCAATAAAAGCCGGAACGGCCAGTATGACCGCCTTCGCTCGTAATGTATGAGTAAGCCCGCTGGAATCGTTATACGCCACAATCATCCAATCGTCATCTTTTTTGATCGATATAACATTCGAATTTAGTTGGATCCGATTCCCGAGTACCCGGGTAATCGCATCGGTGTATTCGGCCAAACCGGATTGGAATGAATATAAGGGTGTAGTTTCAATAGGGGTTTCCGGATCGTTATCTAGAAGAGACGGATCGCTATCGATGGGAACATCCAGGAGATCGGGAAGCATAGATATCAACAGGCTTTGGGCGGATATTTCATCGAGATCCGCTCCGAAAGCCTGGCGGGCACGCGTCTCGTATACCCGATAGAAGATCGGCGCAAAGTGGTTTTGATCGAACCATGCCCGGGCGGATTGCCGATCCAGATTCAAGGAAGATTCATGATCGTGGATCGTGGCATAGGCTTCTTGCGCTGTGTGATAGAATCGGTTGAACTCACTATAACCGCTCTCCTCTAGGACAGCTATAGCCAATCCCTCGAGTCCATAGTATATCTTGCCCTGGGAAAAAAACGAAAAATGGTGAGAAGGGATTTCTTTTAATTCCAGCCCAAGTTCTTGGATAATGGTAGAGAGGATTCCATCCGGCTGGCCGATATGCGATAAACCCAGTGCGTAGGGTATTCCGTCGTAGGATGAGGAGAGAGTATTACCGCCAGTATGATTGTTCCGTTCCAGAATTTTGATATCGTATTCCTTTAATACATACCCGGCACTCAGGCCGGAAACGCCCGTTCCAACAATAATCACGTCGTGTGTTTCTTCTATAGGTTGACCGGAAGCAAGCGAAGGATATAAAGACGCGTTTGTGATTATAAGGCCGATAAATAACATCGTCATGAACCGAAACCGTTGATCCATCGCAAGTACTCCTCGCTTATTCTGCATGTTCATAATACCTGTCTAGAGTTTTCTTATTTATGTTTGTCGCCATAAATACGGGGAACGACAAGGATAGGGCATTTCGCATGGCGGGTGACTTTTTCCGTCACATTGCCGAACAGCACTTTTTGAATATTGGATTGACCCTGGCGGCCGATAATGATGAGGTCGCAATCGATTTCCGAGGCGTATTCCAGGATAGATTGATAATCTTTCCCCATCCGGATTTCCACGTGACAATGGAATCCTTCCGGCAGGCAGGTAAGGTAATCCGCAGAAACTTTTTCGTTAATATCCTGTACGGCTTTTTCATCAATCCCGTCGATTTCATACAGATAGGTTTTCCAGAATTGCGCCTCGATTTCCGGAATCACGTGCAGAATATGAAGGGTTGCGCCGGGAAACCGTTGAATGGCGTCGACGGCATACCGGAATGCGAGATGGGCGTTTTCCGAGAAATCCGTGCAAAATAAAACCTGTTTTAGAGGAAGAGGCAAGATATCCAGATTGGGCATCGAATTTCTCCCTTCGTTCTATGGAATCGTTTATCGGATCATTTCCGGCAAGAACAGGGATATCTGTGGAAATGAAACCAGTATAATGGCGGAGACGATGAGTGCCAACAAAAATGGAAGCGAACCCTTGAATACAGTCTGCAAGGGAATATCCCGCTCAATGCCGCTGACGACAAACACATTGACTCCAACGGGAGGCGAAATGACTCCCATCTGGGTTACGACGACGATGATTACGCCAAACCAGATCGGATTATAATCCAATGCAGTTACAACCGGGTAGAAAACAGGAATGGTTAATAGAATCAAGGCCAGCGCATCGACGAAACAACCGCTGATCAGGTAAAACAGAATGATGAAACCAATGATGACCGGTCCCGGCAAAGGCAGGCTTGACAGCCAATTGGCTAATTCAAAGGGGATACGGGTAACGGCTAGGAAACGGCCGAACATCAGCGCACCGGCCACAATAATGATCACCATGCAGGATGTTCGCACTGTCTCCATGAGAGATTTATAAAAAGCTTTCAACGTAAGAGTCCGTCGAATAAAGACGATAAGAAGACTGCCCGCCGCGCCAACGGCGGCGGCTTCGGTTGGCGTAAAAAATCCCAGAAACATACCACCCATTACGAGAACGAATAACAATAAGGTTTCGGAAACGCCCCCAAGAGAAAGGAATTTCTCTTTCCAGGTAGTTTTCGGACCAGCAGGTCCCAATTCGGGACGACGAACACAATTTATGTAGATCGTTATACAAAAGAGAATTGCTATCAGGATTCCGGGAAGAATTCCTGCGATAAACAATTTGCCTACGGATTGTTCGGTCATGATGGCGTAGACGATGAATACAACACTGGGGGGAATCAGCATGCCCAAACCGCCTCCCGACGCTACTGTCCCACTGGCGAGTTCCATATTGTACTTATAACGTTTCATTTCCGGTAAGGCGACAGATGCCATCGTCGCCGCCGTGGCAGGTCCCGAACCGCAGATCGCGCCAAAGGCTGTACAGGCTCCTATTGTGGCCATCGCCAGGCCTCCTGGCAGCGCGCCCAACCAGGTGTAGGCGGTATTGAACAAACGGCGGCTGATCCCGGCGTGAAACGCGATTTGACCCATGAAAACAAACAAGGGGATCACCGTCAGGCTGTAGGAAGACATGGTTTCATATAGTTCGCTGACGATCATGCTCGTGGCGGCATGCGGATTTACAATGAAGGCAAATCCAAGCCCTCCGACGATGGCCATTACAAATGCCACCGGCATACTGCTGACGAGAAGCACAACTAACAAGAAACAACCCAGAATTCCGATTTGGATGGGAGTCATGGCTTAATTAATTCCTTACCGGGCCGGACGAGGTGATCGAAGATAACTAGAACGACCACCATACAGGAAAAGGCAATCACATACATAATCCAAAATGTGGGGATTTGCAGGGTCGGGGTAGCTTCTCCGCTGGAATGCAAGGTCATTCCATACAGAATGCAGCGATAGGCCAGCAGAGCGAAGAATAGTATAGATATCAGGCGAGCGGCAGTATCGACGGCCAATCGGCCACGGCGGTTGAGCTTATGAAAAAAATACTCAACCGCCACATGTCCTTTCACGGCAGTCGTATAGGGGAGAGCGCAACAAATGGTGATTGCACTGGTGATTTTGATGATATCGTATGCCCCAATCATGGGGTAACCGGCGAGCCGCATTAAAATATCCAAACAAGTAATCGTCATCAGGCATAAAACGCCTGCTCCTGCGAGTGCGGTCATAAAAAAAACAAGACCCTTCACTACTTGTAATAGTGCATAATAAAGTGTATTCATCGGGATATCGAAATTATTGCGCTTCGGAAAGCATATCCTGGATATCTTTTAGAAAGACATCGCCCGGCAACCCTTTCTCCGTTGTTGTTTTCACATAATCGTCTAGAATAGGTTTTACGGCATCTTTCCATTTCTGTTCTTCTTCGGGAGTTAGGGTAATGATTTCGCGATTCAGTTCCTTGACAAAGTCCCAACCTTCTTGATCCGCTTGATCCCAGGCCTGGCCGTGTTTCTCGATCCATTCCTGGCTGACTTCGTTGAAAATATCTTGAATTTCGGCAGGCAGACTATCCCATTTGCTTTTGTTCATCACAACAAACATGGCGGTTGTATATCCAATAGCCGTTGTATCGATTACGTAATTGATAACTTCGCCTTGTTTCCATCCCTTCAGTGTTTCGACCGGACACAGAGTGGCTTCCACGACGCCGCGTTGCAAGGCTTCGTAGGTCTCCGGTTGGCTCATCCCGACGGGATTTCCCCCTAAACTGGAAACGATTTTTGTAGAGAGACCGGTCGCGCGAACTTGCAATCCTTTGAATTCATCTAAGTTGTGCACGGGTTTTTTGCTGGCTAATAATCCCGGCCCGTGTGCGTGAATGTAAAGAAGGTGGGTATCGGATAATTCCTGGGGATTGTGTTTTTTCACGAGAGCATTGGCGACTTTCGTAGCCATCATTCCGTCGGGATACCCCAAGGGTAAATCTATTCCTTCCAACAGGGGGAAGCGACCTCGGGTATAGGCGAAACAACTCATTCCGATATCGGAAATACCGTTAACGACTCCCTCGTACACTTGTGGGGCCTGGCTTAACGATCCCCCCGGATAAAGGGAAATCTTCACCTTGCCTTCCGAGCGTTTTTCAATTTCCTTCGCCCATGCATCGGCTGTGATACATTGAATGTGTGTCGGAGGGAAGAAAATGCTATACGATAATTCAATCGGCTGTTCCTTGACTGCTTCACCGCCACTGCCATCCCCGCCAGTGCCTTCTCCGCCACCACAACCGCTCATGGCAATCGCAATCGCCAACCCAATCATCGAAAGTTTATGAATTTTTTTTAACATGGATCGTTCTCCCAACAGATAAGATTTGGTATCGATTATTTCACAAAGACCTTTTACTTCAGAATGGAGACTTATTATGACATAAAACCGATAAGTTTATAGCGTTCTAGTGCCGTTTCAATTTAAGTAGACGTGTTTCCGTGTGCTCATTCAAGGAATAACGTGGATGAAGTGAACAAAAACGAGTATACTTTTCTTGAGCGAGCACTTACAAGCATTCCCACCAATCTTATCCTCGCTATTTATCTTCATTTACCAGCGGGATGGATCGAGCACGACGTGTTTTATTCGTTCCCGTTTCCAGGTATACGTTGTATGAACCAAACCATCACTGGTTTGAATGACGGCGGGATACGAATATTCGCCGGGTTGATCTTCCAACGTTACTTGCATCTTCCAGGTCTCTCCCCCATCGGACGATAATCCTATATTGAGAGGGCTTCGTCCGCTTGCCGTGTGGTTATAAACAAGAACAGTACGGCCGTCTTTCAATCCTACGGCGTCGATTCCCGATCCGGGATGCGGAAGATCGGTCGCCTTGACTGCCGACCAGGATTTTCCTCCATCCTTGGAAACCGCACTGCAGATTCGTCCAATTCGCCGAGTGGATCGGCATAACATCCGCAGGTTCCCCTCACGATCCAGAAACAATGTGGGCTGGATGATGCCATTCAACTCTTCCGGATAAAATAGGGGACCGACTTTACTCCAGGTTTTTCCTCCATCCGGCGTGAGTTCCATCCAGCATGCCCAGGTTTTCCAACTTTCAACGGAAGATCCGCAAACCAGCGTTCCATCGGATAGTAATAAAGGCTTGTTTTTGATGGGCCCCAATATTCCCGCTGGTAACAATTCTTCACGAGACCAGGTTTTCCCTCCATCGTTCGATCGTTTCAACAAACCCGACCACTCTTGGGGACTCGGCCCGGCTTTATAAAACAGAATCGTTTCTCCATTCGGCATTAGAAACAACACGGGATTCCAACAGGGGACATTTTCGGCCCGGGCCACTTCCTGGGGCGGCGACCAAGTTTTTCCATCCCAGCGGGATGTCCAGATGGCCACATCTGATTCTCCCTCATCGGAACCACCAAACCAGGCCGCTAACAAAACTCCCGGTTCCACTTCAACCAGAGTGGAAGCATGGCAGGAGGGAAACGGAGCTTCCGTATAGATGAATTCTGCTCTTACGATACCAGAGTTATCCGCTCCGAAACAAAAGATGGGTAAAATAAATATTACAAATAACGTAATACCCAATCGTTTTCTCATCGGTTAATGGCCTTTCATTCTATGATCGTTCTTTTCATACTATTCGATTCAGTATTTATTGGCTAGGTAAAGTGTCAAAATGGAGTCAGGTTTAGCATATTAAATTATAAGGATTATTATTGTACTGGACAGTCTTAAGTTTGGCTGCATTTCAATCTGGAGATCAAGTTACGCAGCC
>CAZFOX010000095.1:0-6556 GCA_964520565.1 uncultured bacterium
AAATCCCGGATGGATGTTTCGTATACCTGCCGATCGTTCGTTGTGAATTGGGGGATGCGGTCACGATCACAGGATCGCATAATTACATCACGGGAACAATCCAAAAAAGTGGGCAAAATGGAATCGTCGTCAACGAGGGCATTGCCAATACAATCTGTGTATCGGTTGAACAATGCAATGCGAATGGCATGGTCATCAAAGGCGGCGGCGCGAATCAAATTGCCAAACTGATCAGCAAAACGACTCAGGAGATCTGCGCAGCGCAAAACGGCATTATCATCGAAAACAGCATCCAAAACGAAATCTCCCGCATGTGCATTCAAAATTGCGGCGGACACGGGATTTACTTGAAAAATGCCGATCAAACCGAGTTTCTAGAACTCCATATTTACGGCAACCAGGGAGACAGTATCGTTTTCGAGAACAGCGCCTACAACTCCGTTCGCTATGTCGCTTGCGCCGGAAATCGCAGTGGGCTGGTGTTATCGGGACCATCCACCATAGAAAACAGAATCGAACATGTCGCTATCGGCGCTACTTACAATAAATTGGATGGTGGTTTTCACGAAAGTCGATTCATGTCGTTTCAGCGAATGCAAAGTCATGGCATCCATTTATGTAACCAAGCCAATACAAATATCATTCTGGATGCAAGAATCTATGAAACGGGAGACGATGGACTGCTTCTCGAAGATTCGGGAACCAAAGACAATATTATTAATGCTTGCACCCTGGGCGATGTCGGGAATACGGATCACATTCCCAATACGGCTTTGTGGCCACCCAAGAGCGCGGGAAATGGAATCGTGATTCGTAAGGGCGCAAGCCAAAATTCCTTTTACGATGACCGCATCTACCGCCAGATGGGTCACAGCGTTGTCGTGCAGGATACCGGTTCGGATAAAAACACTTTTTCTACTATAAGAATGGGTGACAGTAATGGCTACGGAAACGACGGTTGGGGAGCGGTTGTCAGCGAGGGACCTTTACAGGTAACATTCGATATCGCCTACACGCGCTTCAACCAACTCGGAGGATTTTTGATCGACAGAAACTGCATAGCGCAATCGTTAGGAATCAGCAATATCGTTATGAGATTTTGCGAAGTGGAAGGCTCTGCCGGTGGAGCGGGATTCGAACTATTCTCCAGTTCTAACGTATTCCTGGATCGATGCAAAACCAAAGGGTATGACTACGGTCTCTGGATTCATGGGCCGAATTCTCAATCCAATGATATCTGGTCGGGTCTTTTCCGAAACGGAGCGCAGGCCGGGATTCTGGTTGAGGGTTCGACCGGAGACCGGATCGACAATTCCGCCTATCAAGATTGCACAAATGTTGTATTTTATATCAAAGATTCCGACAAGGTTCTACTCAATCAATTACGTTACCAAACGGGTGGAACCAAAACAACCGGCGTGATTATACGGATCGAGAACAGCCAATCCATCCAGGTCTGTGAATGCAATTTCAGTTCCGAAACGCTTGGCAACGGAGTAGAAATCCTGAATTCCAGCGACATTCTTCTCCAGGAAGGAGGATGCCAGGAAACGGGCGACAATGGCATATGGATTGGCCAACAATCTCATGATATCGTTTTGGATCAATTCCATATCGCCAACTGCAGTAATAATGGCATTCTGGCAACCGGGGTTAAAAATCTGACAATTCAAGGTGGCGAATCCTTCTTCAATCAATCGGCCGGTTTACGAATCGAAAATAGTAAGAACGTCGTGATTCAGGATTACTCTTTACTCAATAACCTTGGAGATGGAATTCATATTCTCGGCGAGCAAACGGAAAATGTGACCGTCGCCTCGTCAGTAATTGCAGAAAACAACCTGGACGGCATTCACGCGGAAGCGGGAACCGGCCTTACTATCGGTCTGGTTAACCTCCAGGCGGGAACGATGAATTATATTGAAATGAATAAAAACGCAGGGATTTATCTATCTGGCGCCAATACAAAAGCGACAGTTGTTAACAATGCTATAGGCGTTGGCCGGTTTACTTTCTTCCTCGATTATGGAAACGAACACGGTATTATTCTTTCGGACGGAATCCGCGAAACAACGATTCAAAACAATCAGATCATGAATAATCACAGCCAGGGAATCTGGTTACAAAACGGAGCGAACGATAACGTCATTAGTGAAAACCAAATATGGAATAATCTGGAAAACGGTGTCTTGATTCAGGGCGCAGGAACCGTACGTAATGCCCTCAGCATGAACTCCATCTCCGGCAATTTCGGAAAAGGAATTGCTTTGGAGGACGGCGGCAACGCCATGCAGGAAGCGCCGGTCATCGAAAAAGTCACCTGGCAGGGTGAAAACATCAGGGGAAGCGTCTCGGCTCCCAACGGCAGCGTCGTGGAAATATATGCTGACTTGAAAGACGAAGGCCGCTATATGGCAGGGATGGGCAAAGTGCTCTATAACCGATTTCACGCAGACGGGTCCTACGATCCCTCGCTGGAATTGCATGGGATTGTCATAACGCCGGATGGCAACACCTCCGAATTCGGCTTCGCGGATATTACTCCCGAAAGAAACGAACGGTTTGTATTCACCGGCGAACAAGACGGCAATCGTGATATTTATTATCGGTATAAAAGAGACGAGTCTCCCGTGCGGCTGACGACAAATGCCGCCGCCGATTATTCTCCCTACGCATTCAACGGCGGATCGGGCATTGTGTTTGTATCCGAGCGCCAGGGCAATCCGGATATCTGGTTGTATCGAACAACGCAACGCGATGAAATCGCATTAACCTCCAATTCCGCGCCGGAATACGATCCGTGCATCGAATCGGGGGAGACGTCGCTGTTGTTTGTATCCGAAGAAACGGGGAAAGCGAATATTTTCCGCGCCTCTCTACTCGACACTCAAACGCTGGGAACTGATCTGCAGCGATTGACGAACAACAACGGTGATAACCGTCACCCCGCTGTATCGAATGGCGGCAGTGAAATTGCATTCAGCTCAAATCAAGGTGGTACGTGGGATATCTGGGTGATGAATGCCGACGGCTCCGGCCCCCGAAAGGTGACCGATGGAGTGGGTTCGAATACCTACCCCGCATGGACTCCAGGCGGTCAGTCCATCGTCTTCGTATCGGATCGAAACGGACAACCGGATCTTTATCAAATCAACAAAGACGGTAGCGGCCTACTACGCCTGACCCAGAATGCGGGAATCGACAGCGACCCCTCCTGGAGCCTGGACTGTAAACGCATTCTCTTCAGTTCCGATCGCGACGCGGGATTGGAAATCTACGGCATGGCTAACGGCGAAACGCAAGTCGATCGCCTAACCTTTGTTTCCGGAAGTGCGAGCGAACCGAATGCGGCGCCTCTGATTTCGTCTCTCCAGGAGGCCGAGTCAATTGCCAATTCGGATGATTCACCGGTTTCCGACACCCAATTAGACATTCAACTAACCGCATCGCCAACGATCGCAAAACCGGGAGAAACAGTAGCCATTTCCATTGATGCCGCTCAGAATGGAAAATTGGCGGCTCTACTGCTTGAAGCGGTTTACGACTCTACCGTTCTTCACCTTGTGTCTGCCCAGACCGATGAAGAAATTCTGGAAGGATCGCTCGTAGAAACCAATCCTCCCGATATCTCGTCCGATCATGGATGGTTATGGTGGAACTGGGCGCATCCATATGGTCTTGTGGGCGATTCCAACCTCATGGTTTTATCGTTCCAGATCGATTCCGATGTGCAAGAAAAAGAGACGCAAATCGATCTTTCGGTTGTGCAGGCTTACGACTTGGATTTGCAAAAAATCGAAGTGAATTACGGTTCCGCAGTCGTGACTATCGATGTGGAGATAACCGCAGTTAAAAACTGGATGATTTATGAGTAAATAAATCGGAAGGTATAACATGATGAATCCTAGACGAACGACTCGATATTTATGCAATTCGCTCCTTTGTTCGATTTGTATAACCTGTTGTCTGTCTCCGGCTGACGCCTCCGAACGCTGGAGCGCAGACGTTCTCCCAATTGAATGGAAGGAAATCCAAGACGAGACGTCCGGCGCTAAGTTAATCTTTGTTACATCGTCCGAATCCAGCGATATCAACGCCTATTTCCATCAACGCTCCTGGCTGCCGGACGAATCCGTTTTGTTCTTCCAATCCGATCGCACTGGCCGTAATGAAATTTGGGGATGTCTCGAGAAAACTGGTGAATTAATTCGATTCCAGCACGATGGAGATGGTGCGATCTCACACTTTACCGCCGCGATAAAAGACAACGCGCTCTATTTCCTGCGCGACAAGAAACTCCTGGAGTGGCATTTGAATGTGAATGGATCGGCGGTAGAGGTTGTCGAACGTTGCATCGCTTCCCTTCCTCCCGATGCAGAATCCACGCTCGGTATCAGTGAAAGCAGTTGTGGCAAAGGTATTGTTGTGGGCTTTAAAAGCACCGGGCCTCACGCCAATCGCGTAATCTGGATCGATAAACACAGCGGAGAAAACAAGGAGATCTGCGCCGTCGATTACAACATCACTCATATCCAATGCAGTTGGGAGACCCCGGGATTGGTGAGTTTTGCGCGCGAGTATCCCGGCGAAGGAGGCGATTGGGCTCAGAACGTGAAAGAGGGTGATATCCGCGCCCGCATTCACTGGGCCGATTTAAGCGATCGCGAACCCTGGCCCATCTATCCCCAGGAAAACGGTGAACTGGTTACCCACGAATGTTGGTGGACGGGAGATCGGATGACCTTCTGTTCCGGACAATTTAAAAACGGCGATGCAGAGCAAGGCCATGTAAAAGTATACGATCCCCGCCTCGATTTCACGTATATCATCGGCCCGGGTTCCTGGTGGGATGGCGGCGAACCGAAAGATGTTTCCAAAGTTAATTATTGGCACGCATCCGGATCTCCCGACGGGCGTTTCGTCGCGGGAGACAACTGGCATGGAATCATCTCCCTCTTCAGCGCCAAAACCGCCCGTACCCGCATCCTGACACAGAATCACCGAACCTACGGCAAGGGGGCTCACCTCCATGTCGGTTGGGGCCCTTCCAGCACGAAAGTCGTATTCACGAGCAACCGTTTTGGAAATCCGGATGTATGCGTGGCAGTGTTACCGAAGGGGTGGACGGATAATTCTTGGTAACATCATCCCAATTCAAACGTCGTCACACCAAACACTTTTTGTAAATCGATATCCGGGCTTTCTTCGTTATACATTCTCACCGTTTCGAAGACGCGTTTCATGTTGTATTTTTCCGCCAGGGCGACGGCGGCGCGATTCACTTCCGGCGTATCGAGATAGAGTGGCGCTCCGTCGGCGTATTGGGCTAAGGTCAGCAATAATTGTTCGGCGGTTTCGGCATCGTCGGCAAACAAAGGCCCGATTTTAAAGCCAACATGGCACGAGCGAATCACCCCGTAACCTTTCAATACGTCGCCGTCCATTTTTGCAGCGGTAGAGATATTGGGCATGTGGAGCCAGGCTTTTAAGAACGCTTCTCTTTCGGCGGGGAAACACTGCCGGTCGTATTGCAGCAGTTTTTCGAAAGGAACGTCTTTAACAGAGACGATTCCAACACACGGTTTGCATTGAATAACACCTTCGTTGCGGATGTTGTGATAGGCCAGACGAAAACCCTCTTTCATATAATTTTTATGCTGCTCGATGACTCCATCCAGACCGATTTTTCGTCCTTCCAGGTGCTTCATTACCTCCTTATACAATTGCATTCCATATCCCTTTTTGCGGTACTCCGGTTTGACGATATAAAAGCCAAGAAAACCGAAACTGTCGCCGTAAGCAACTCCGGATACACAGGCAATGGGTTCTCCGTTTAATTTGCCGATTAAATATCCGTTAGGATCGCAAGCGTAAAACGGATCGGCGTCATATAATCCCGGATTCCAACCCTCTTGTATTGCCCCTTGAATGGCGTAATCGAGTTCCTCTCTCGTTGCGGCTTGAATGGAGTAAACGTTATTCGACATGATTTCTCCCGGTTCTCAATTATTTTCTCTTCGATAAACCAGCTGCCCATTCATCCAATCATAATCCAAAGATGAGATTTTCAACGGTTAATATGCCTCGCCTTTAGCATTCAGAAAACCACGCGATTGCACACGCTTAAGCATTCTTTGCAGCCGGTTGGATGGGCCTCGGGGCGATAAAAGATCGTCCACATCCGGGACAGCTTTCTTCAAGGCAATGATCAAAACGTGATCTTTCGATTTTAGTGTATCCTCTCCCCGGGGAATGATGATTTCCTTCCCGCGGACGATAGCCCCCAGCAGTGTATCGCGAGGCATGAATCCGTCTTTCAGTTGTTTACCCACCAAGAGAGAATTGTCGGGTACTTCATACTCAATCGCCTCCGCTTGATCTTCCGCCAGTGTGGTCATACTGAGAATCTTTCCCTTTCGCACATACCGCATGATGGCGTGGATGGTAACCATTCTTGGATTGACCGCCACATCGATGGGGCGAATATGCATCAGGAGAGGAATATATTGCGGTTTCCGCATGAGGGTGATAACCCTCCTGGCCCCTTGTTCCTTGG
>CAZFOX010000095.1:6566-11023 GCA_964520565.1 uncultured bacterium
CGGAGAGAATATTCGTCTCATCGTCCTGGGAAGCAGCGATAAATCCATCCGCCTCCTTGACTCCCGCCTCATTTAAAATGGAAATATCGCGTCCATCCCCTAACAAGACGGTAGTATCGTTTAGCTCTTCGGCGAATTGTTGGCATCGACGTTCGTCTTTATCGATGATCACGCTGCGTGCACCAGCCTTTTCCAGACGTTCGGCCAGGAAAAAAGAGACTCGGCTGGCACCCACCATTACCACCTTTTTCAGATCGCGTTCGGTACATCCTCCCATCATATTAACGGAATCCAAAGAATCGGGCGAAGCAATGATGAATACCCGGTCTCCGGCCTGGAGCCGTGTATCGCCACGGGGAATGAATGTCTGATGATCCCGCAAAACCGTCGCCGCCAGGACAGGGCCTTCCAGTTGTAAGGAAGGCCATTCGCTTAAGGCGCGACCCGCAATCGGCGCTTCGGAACGAACCGGAAAACCGATTAATTTAAGCCGGCCGCCTGCAAAATCGGCGACCGAGGTCGCAGCGGGATTTTCCAACAGGTCGTATAATTCCAAGGAAGCCACTTCATCGGGATTAATGATCAGATCGATATCCATCGAGCGCGCGTAAAAGGAACGATCGGGAAAGATGTATTCTTCACTTCGGACGCGTGCAATCGTGGTCGTAACTCCAAACTGTTTGGCGATCCCACAGGCCAGCATATTTCGCTCGTCGTTGTCGCTGACCCCGATAAACAGATCGATCTCTTCGATCCCGGCTTTCTTTAAGATGGAAACGCTCGCACCGTTGCCTTCCAGACCGATCACATCCAACTGGGTTTCCAATTCGGAAAGGATGGCGGGATTGATATCGACAATCTTCACCTGATGCCCCTCGCTGGAAAGACGGCGAGCCAGACCCTTCCCCACTTCTCCCGCCCCCATAATCAAAACGTTTAAGCTCGATACCGCCACAATCGCATCACCTGTTCTGTGGTACGTTTTAAATTTTCTTCCGCTGTGTCGAAGGCTTCAGTCAGACTAATCGGCCCGGGAGTAATCGAAAATAATGCCGTCATTCCTCGATCGATTAAGGCCTGGCTGTCTCCTGCCACAATACCCGCCAAACCGACGACGGGTACATTTTTAGCCCGCGCTTTCCGGATGACACCCGCCGGCACTTTCCCGAACTGTGATGAAGCATCCATTCTGCCCTCGCCGGTCAGTACCAACGTTGCGCCTTCCAGCGCTTCATCCAGTCGGGCGTACTCGGCAACCAGATCGAATCCTGCACGAATTTCCGCCCTACAAAAAGCCACGAGACCGGCTCCCAATCCTCCCGCCGCTCCTCCACCGGGAAGATCGCCGATCTTTACGCCTAAATCTTCCTCCCATCGCCTTTCCATAACAGTAAGACCTTCCTCGAGGATATTCACCATCTCTGGAGTCGCTCCCTTTTGTGGCCCATACACCGTCGCAGCGCCATCGGAACCCAGGAGGGGATTGGTTACATCCGAAGCGACAAATATCTGAGTGTCTTTCAATTCGTCGATTGTTTCCGCCTTGTCGATACGGCTCACCAGCCTCATCGACTCACCAATCGGAGCCAGTTCGTTATCGTGCCGATCGAAAAACCGGTATCCCAACGCCGCTGCCATACCGATCCCCCCGTCAGTCGTAGCGCTTCCCCCGATTCCCACAATCAGAGATCGAACTCCCCGGTTCAACGCATCCCGAATCATCTCGCCGGTTCCGTACGTGGTGGTTTTCAAGGGATTTCTTTCTTCCCTGCGCAACCTCCACAACCCGGAAGCGGCAGCCATCTCAATCACAGCCGAGCGATCGTCATCGAATAATCCATACTGTACTTTCACCGGCCGCATCAGGGGATCGTTAGCCGTAATTTCCAAAAGACGCCCCTTTCGAGCGGCGACTAATGCTTCGGTTGTGCCATCCCCTCCATCCGCCAATGGAACCAGAACAATTTCCGCATCCGGAAAAACCTTATAAACTCCGGAGCCGATCGCCTCGGCGACTCTTGGCGCAGATAAACATTCCTTAAACGTGTTGGGAGCGATCACAAACCGCATCACAGTCACCGTTCTCGATCCAGTGATCCCTATTCCGATAATCTGGATCGAAATACTGGCCAAAGAAATTAGAAATAAGGTAAAAGAGAATTCTTTCAAGGCTCGAAACGTATTCCAAGAGATAAATTTCTAGAATCGTCTTGAAAGAATCCACAATCCGTTATTGATCCTTGCCGTTCTGGATCGGATTCCACTGCGGCGATACTCGTCCGGGCGGTTGTTTTTCATCCGTTTTCCAGATGATCCGCCAGGGATTCTTCTTCAATTCATTCGTAATTTCATTCATATTGGCTGCCGTCTGTTCGAGATGCGCTACAATCCGATTAATATCCTCTCGATTATCGACGATTAGCGAATCGGCATCCTCCAAAACCATACTCACCGACGATTGTAATTCCTGAACGCGTTTTCGTAAATCCTGTAACAATTGAATCCCTTCTCCCGATAATTTCACCATTTCAGGGCTGACCGTATCGATCAAGCCTCCCGCTTTATTCATTAATTTCTTGAGATCGCGTTGTGTATCGGTTACAAAGGAAGGCAAATACGCCGTGGTCTTTCGAATATCCCGCAAACCGGGAATCACTTGTTCGGAAGCGCCCGCCACCAGCCCATCCACATTATCCAAAACGTGAAAAACTTTTGGACTTCCCTGCTCGAGCAAATAATCGATCTCGCTCAAAATCACTTTTACATCCTGGCTGACATTGTTGATAAAACCGGCAATATCTTTCGGGATACCGCTGGCATCCTGCAAGATACTCTCTAACTTTTTCAAAGCCGATTTGGCGTCTCCCGCCACGGCAAAGATTTCACCGAAGGAAAGATAGGGATCCGCTTCCAGGATGATTTTATCGCGCTCTATTTCCCCTTTCAAAACCAAATCCCGTATTCGTTTATTCGAACTTCCTTCCGAAATTTCCACAAAAAGCGGGGAAAGAAGACCGGCGGAAGTAAATCGTACCTTGGAATCGATGGAGACCGGCGAATCGTAATCGATTTTCGCCTCGATAACCGCTTTATCCAACGTTTCGTCAAATCGAATCTGCGTAACCGTTCCGATACGAACGCCCGAATAAGTGACTGGCGAAAAATTATCCAATGCCACCACCGATGGAACGGTGATCGAAATCAGTATCGTATTCGAAAAATATTCCTGAAAATTCCCCACCGACAGCGTTAAAGCCAGGGTTAACGCCACGGATAGTAAAACCAACGCTCCCACTTTGACTTCGGACTGAGAAACAAAAGCCATCGATCCATCCCATCCTTCCGTGTCATGTTACACGTAACAAATCGTCGATATAGTTATCCGCCGACATACTAAATGGCACGGGGCCATCGGCTAAACCCTGCACGAACTGCTGAATCAGGGGATCCTTCGATTCCTGAAACACTTCCGGCGTTCCTTGAGCAATGATTCTCCCCTTATGGACCATAATAATTTTATCGGCGATCTTAAACGCACTACTCATATGATGCGTCACAACCACCGATGTGATGTTCAATTTATGCGAAAGATCGTTCATCAGATCGTCGATCACTGCCGATGTGATTGGATCCAATCCGGCGGAAGGTTCGTCGTAATACACGATTTCCGGATCCAACGCGATGGCTCGCGCCAATCCAACGCGTTTCTTCATCCCTCCAGAGATTTGCGCCGGTTTTAAATCTTCAAATCCACGCAAGCCGACCAATTCCAGTTTCATCTTAACGACCATGCGAATGATCTTGGAATCCAACTGGGTATGCTCTACCAGGGGCAATGCGACATTATCGCCCACCGTCATCGAATTAAACAACGCCCCATTTTGAAACAGAATCCCAAACCGCCTGCGTACAGGATCGAGTTCGTCCTCATCCATAGGAACGATGTCGACACCATCGTATAAGATTTGTCCGCCATCGGGTTTGAGATACCCTACCATCTGTTTAAGAAGAGTGGATTTCCCACATCCACTGCCACCGATGATAACAGTGGTTTTTCCGCGGGGAACCGTGAAGGTTATTCCATTTAATACAGTCCGTGGTCCGAACCGTTTGACCAGGTCTCGTACCTCAATAATAGCATCATCTTCTGTGACAGGAGGATGCGGATATTCTGGATTAGTAGAAGCGATTTCTTTCATCAACTCATTCAATAATGCTGATTTAGGGATCAATTCAAATCATTATGGCATTTCCGGGTTTATTGAGCGAGGGCGAATGACCTAAAGATAGCATAGTTAATAAAAAAACAGTCTTTCTCCCAGAACGGGAAAAAGACCGTGGCAAAGGAATGGTTTCAATTAAACCTATTGATTTCTCTCTTTTTCTATAACCTCGTCGACTTGATCCAGGGGAATCGGGTTTTGTTTCTGGATATCGACAGCATACCGTAACTGGCG
>CAZFOX010000096.1:0-10958 GCA_964520565.1 uncultured bacterium
TGAGATCGGAAAGTTGCAGCTCGATGCGCTCGTCGGGAATCAGGTCGCCGTGCAGATAAAATCGCACGCCGAGATGTTCGGCAAAGCGATACGCTCCGTACAGGGTTCCCGCATCGTCGCCGCCGATAATCCAGATATGCTTGTACGCTCCATGATCGGTGGTCTGAAGGAGGTACTGCTGCGCTTGCAGCGCTTCCCCCTTTCCCGCTGCCAGCGGGCGGTCTTTCCGGGCGACAACGATCGCCGAAGCGTCGGCCTGGCGGGGCGAATAGGAAACAATGGGAGCTAACACACCCGTCCGTTGGTAGAGATAACGGCGGATTTCACTGGCCGCCAGCTCTTCCATGAATGACGCGCCGGAGGGAGAGACGATCACCACGGCGGTCGAAGGTGCCGGAACGGCGCTTTCACAAAAAAACAAGCCTGCCAACATCCATACGGATACAATCATCATAGACAATCGAGAGTACATAACCTTCCCTCCTATTTTCAAATCCATCCTAATGCCTTTTTGTGTCATCCATTGTTTGGGAAATAACCTTGGAAGATATAAATAATCTATTGAGTTTTTCCCAAAAGACCCTCCGCTACATTCCTTCTCCAATCCAGCGTTTTTCGATTTCTTCCAGGGTTTTTTCTTTGGTTTCGGGAATAAACGCCGCGATGAAAACCAGGGCGATCACACACATCTGCGAATAGACAAAGAAAACCGATCCCTGGAGGCGCTCCAGCATCAAGGGGAAAAATTGCGAAACGGCATAGCAGGATATCCAAAGGAAGACCGTGGCGATCGACATGGCGCGTCCGCGTATCCGGGTGGGGAATATTTCCGACATGATCACCCACACCACCGGTCCCATCGCCACCGCGAACGAGGCCACGTACGCCAGAATCCAGATCAGAATCCACGGGCCTTCGACCTGGTTTCGGAGAAAGGCGATTCCCAGCAGAGTCAGCGAAATTTCCATACCCGCCGAGGCGATCAACAGTAACGGCTTTCGTCCCAGCCGATCCACCACCCAGAAGGCGACGAGCGTAAACAACAGGTTGACGGCACCGACGATTACCGTATCGTTGATGGCTTTGTTGGTGGCGATCCCGGCGCTCTTGAATATCTCGGGGGCGTAATAGAGAACGACGTTGATCCCGGTTACCTGTTGGAGAATCGCCAGCCCGATCCCGATTGCCAGCGCCACCCGCAGTCCCGGCTGCAATAACTGCCGGATCGATCCCCCCTCGTGAGCGATGGCGTCCTGGATTTCTTTGATGGCTGCCTCGGCGTGGGTGCGTCCCCCTACGCGAGTTAAAATCGCCAGCGCTTTTTCATCCTTGTTCTGCTTGGTTAACCAACGGGGGCTTTCGGGGACGAAAAACAGAAAAATCAAAAAGAACACGGCAGGCAGCGTTTCCGAACCGAACATCCAGCGCCAACCCATCGCAACATTCCAGGTTTCGTCGCCCATCGAGGCCACGATCGCGTTCACAAAATATACTACCAACATGCCGAACACAATCGCGAACTGATTGAGCGTCACCAGCCGCCCGCGTATTGCTGCCGGAGCCACTTCGGCGATGTAGAGCGGCGACAGCATCGAAGCCATTCCCACACCTACGCCGCCCACGATCCGGTAGATCGCAAATTCGCTGAGGTTGCGGGGGACCGCCGATCCAATGGCGGAAACCGTAAAAAGAATGGCCGATAGTTGCAAAGCGGTTCGGCGCCCGAACCGGTCGCTGATCCATCCGGCGCAACACGCTCCGGCTATGCAGCCGACCAACGCGCTGGACGCCGCCCATCCCCGCCAAAATGCGTCGAGTTCGAAGCGGGTCGAGAGAAAACCGATCGCTCCCGATATGACCGCCGTGTCGTATCCGAATAACAATCCTCCCAGCGCTGCCACAGAGGCCAATAAATAAACATAAAGCAAATTTCCGCGATCGGCTGGAAGGGGTGGGGGGCTTACACTTACCGGGATGGCCATAACATTTCCTTGTCAATTTGATGGATAGGAAAAAAACCACTCTATTTGTATCAAACTTGTCCGCCGCATTCAATTGGAGCGAGAGAATTGATCAGAGGGAGAATCCCCGCCGCCAGAGGATCGCCAAACCGGCCAGAACGGCCAGGAGAAGGAGTGATAAGGCTGTCCCGGCAACTGTATAGATGGAGAGCGAGCGTGGGGATCTAGGGAGGCCGGGGAGTATGGGATCGTCCAAGTAAGATAGAGACGCCAGCGTGACAACCGCGTCTTGTCGTTCGCGGCTCCACATCAGGGGAATATCCGCGCCCAGGCTGAGCGTGGAGCGCAGGCAGGAACAATCGCCCTGAATCTCCGACAGTTGTTCCCGGATATGATCTTCCGTAATCTCTTCGCCGCGTAACGGAGGCATGACTTTTCCCCGCCCGAAGACTACGGCCAGAAAATCTTCCCCCTCCGGCTTGATTCCTAGAAAAGAGAGCAGGGTTCGTTCCCGCGTATCCCGGCGATCCATTTCGAGTCTGGTTACTTTCAATGGCGAATCGTGAAATGAACCCACAATTCTTTCCAGTAACGAATCCAGGTTTGAGTTCTCTGTGCGATTCGCGGGGACGGACAGGAGCACGGCCAGGTTCTGCGCCGTTTCCCGTGCAATGGCTTCGCGCACGGGCGACGTTTTTAAGAGAGCGAGTTGTTCTTCATTCGGTTCCGGTTCCCAATGATCGATATAAAACGCCGAACGTTCGAACGACCGGTATCCCGATAGAACGACTACCGGTGCAGAGGGGGGAGCGGAGGGAAGACCGTAATCGTTCCAAACAACGGCGGGATCCTCCAGGTAGAGTGTATGCAGTTCGAGGTTCAAATCCGGCGTCAAAGGGGAAAGCCATTGCTGCAGGCGTTCGCGGATGGCGTTTCCGGCCGCGTCGCCCTTGCGCAGGATCACGCTCAGGCGATGGATATCCCGGTCTTCCTGAAAGGCGACGTCGCGTACGAATTGGTTTTCACACGCCTTGGCGGGTGCAGAAAAAGATATTAGTAAAACCAGAGGAAATAATTTCGCGATTTTCTTCATGGATTTTTGGATACACATCTATTTCGTCAGGTCGAGCGGCCTTCCGTTTGTATCCGTCAGCCGGACACTAAAAGTCCAGTAGTTCCCCTGTTGAGTGACTTTGATCAGAAGGCGATTTTCGCCCTCTTTCGCATGAGCGTCGATGGTGTCCTGATCTGCGACGTACCCGCGCCCGCCGTCGAGGGTGGCCATTTCTTTCCCGTTCAACCAGCACCGGTAGCCGTCGTTACTGCCGATGCGGAGTTTCAAAGGCATTTCTTCCGCGCAGGAAAATTCCGTGTAGGCGTAAATCGCGGAATTGGGGCATTCTCCATAAATCCGATCCAATGCTACTGCGCCATGCCCGATGTGGGTGCGGAACGGCCGCCACGCCAGTTCTTTCCCGTTATCGAAATACGTTTGATCCGGCGAAAGATTCGGCGCGCCGAGCCGGGCTTCTTCCGCATGGGGACGGTCGGCGTCCCAGGGGATGGGGCCTAGGATTTGCCAGTCGGTCAGACCGCCTGCTTTTCGGGCGTTCTCTTCCACGTAGATTCCCATCTTTTCGAGGTTTCCGATCAATTCGCGGCGTCCGGCGGGATCGTATACGATATCCAGCGCACTCTGCATGGTTTCGATATAGCGCCGTTGGCCGACCGGATCGTTGGCCTGGCCAATTGCCGCGTTGGTAAAGGCGCGCAGGGCGTCGGCGTCTCCCAGGCAGGTCAATTGACCGTTTTGATGCGCGACGACGATGCGTCCCTTCCGGTCGATTAATATCCCGCCGGTGAGGGGCGGAGATGTCAGGGCATATTGCCCTTTCATCGAGCCGTCCTTCTCATTCAATATCCCCGCCAGCCATTGAATGTCGAAACTGCGGTGCCGGCGAACGCCATAGACGGCCAGGACGCCATTCCCGGCCATTGCCAGCGATACAGTGTCGCATCCTTGCAAACTATCCGCCGTCCAGAGCGGTTTGGGAGTCTCAGCCCGGTTACCGGTGCGCAGGTAGGTTTGAATGTCGTTCATCGCATATCCGGCCGGAACCGCTCCTTTCCCGTCGATGCATACAAGTAGCCGATCGTTCCAGGTGGCGGGAATCTTGCCTTTGTGCAGGGCGGTCAAACGGACTGGAACGCCTTCCGGATCGAGGGAAAGCGCCTCGAATTTCGCCGGATCGACCACGTTCTCGCCGGTTGTGAAGCGCAATTTTCCGCCGAGCAGAATCGAGTCGCCCAGGACGCCGATCTCCTCGCCGCGATTGGTCTGGGGAGATCCGTCTACAACTTTTGCGCCGAGATAGTTCCCGTTCGAAAGATCGTAAATCGCCGGAGAGACCACATTTCCTCCCGCCATCCATAACTTTCCTCGCGCAATGGTTAACGCGCCCTGCGCCGAGACGCCTTTGCGGAGTTTGGCATCCAGATGGCCGGATTCGCTGTTGTGCCAGATCAATTTGCCTGTTTTGGCGTCGAGCGCGTAAACGTAAGTCCCATCGTAATCGATAATGCCCGCCGCTCCGTAGACAACACCCTCGTGGACTATAAGCCCGCTGTTGACCGGCCAGGTCGAGGAGAGCGATTCGTAGATCATCGTGCGGCGCTCCACCGGCGAGGCGCGGAATTTCCACAACAAGCGGCCGGTCTGCGCTTCCAACGCGTAAATGAATCCATCGCCGGAACCGGTGAAGACGCGCCCGTTCCAGAGTGTGGGCGGTTGCAGAATGGAACCGGCGGTTCTGTAACACCATTGTTGCATCCCCGTCGCTGCATCGATCGCGCGGATCTTGCCATCATCGCCGCCCAGGAATATCCAATCGCCTGCCGATACGGGAACCGTGGGTTTGAAAGAGTGTTCGGGGGTGAATTCCCATATCCGCATTATCCCCTCCGAGAGCGAGACGGGAGATGAGGCGCGGCGGTCGTTGCCGCCGCGATAGGTTTCCCAATCGCTCTCTTCTACGTCCAGCGGCTTCACATCTTCCGCACTGCCGTTGCCGCGTTCCCAGCGGTTATCGGGAATTGTCTTTTGTTCGAACGAAAAATCGCCCGCCGAACACAGAGCAATCTGTCCCATGACGGAGAGATTGCAATCGCAGGGCCAGGGGCCGGTATACAACAAACCATGCGCCGGGAGAATGCCGTCGTTACAGGATGGGCGAAACGCGCCGTTAAAGAACACTTCGCCGCTCTTTCGGTCGTACCGCGTGAATCCTTCCCACCAGCCGCGGCAGAAGAAGGAATCGGGGGTTGCGGTCAGGCGGGCGCACGACCGCTTCTTGAATCCCAGGTCGCGAAGGATATCGCCCGAGAGGGGATGCAGTTCCAGCGTGTTGCCGTCGTCTCCGATCCCTACGAATAATTTCCCATCGGTATAGATCATGTTGGGGTTATTGGTGGATTTTCTGCGATGCCAGAGGAGGCTCCCGTCGCTGAGTGAAACCGCCACGATGTTCATGCGCGTTTGCGCTTCAAAGAAAAGCGCTACGGGCGTGTAGACCGAAAAACACATGGAACGGAATCCCGGCGTCGAGCCGAGTCCCTCCCCTTTTTCTTCGATCAATTCGCGCAGTTTGGGATCGGGATTCGTCCAAACCACTTCGCCGGTTTTCGCATCCAGGCAGCCGACATGAGAATCCGGCCCGTAGAAGTACAAGCGTCCCCCGCCTATCGACAAGGCGCGCGAATCGATCGGCTTGTCTTCGGAGTGCGTCCAGAGCAATTTCTTTTCGTTCGAATCGTATGCCAGCAGCGTTTCGCCGAATCCCCAGGGGACTCGTTCCTGGTAATACCCCTGGCTCAGTTCCCCCCAACTCCAGGCTGGCGTTTCGCTGCGAACCACCGTGGTTTCCGCAGGATCTTTCTCTTTTCCCGCCAGGGCATAGAGAATTCCGTCCTGCATCGATATCCATTTCCACTGTCCGCGAACATTGGGAACTTCGATTCGCCCCTGTTCCTCGCCCGTTTCGGGGTCGAGCATCAGGCAACCCGCTCCATCGAGATCGATCATGTAAAAGGTCTCCGGGGAGGCCACATAGGCGGATCGGTGTACCAGATAGCCATCGGGAAGTTTCAACGTCCACAAGACGGTTCCGTTATACCCGTTCCGGGCAAGCAGTGTATTGAGCCAGGGTTCTTCGCGCTCGTGATGGGCGATATGGCCCATCGCCAGAAACAAGCGCCCGCCCGACGCCGTGGTGATCATGGGCATGGTGTTGTAGAACGGATTTCCCAGCCATTGGGTCATGTAAGGCGCTCGAATGACTTCGTCGCTGGAAACGGGGTTGTTGTCCGGCCCGTGCTCCCACATCGGCCATTCGTCGATCCCCTCCGGCGGCGATTTGCGCAGCATCATCCACAAACCGGAAGCGTCTCCGATCACCAATTGCTCGCCATAGGGCACGTGGAGACAGAAAGCGTTCAGTTCTTTGAGAGACAAAGAGCCTCTGGGGTTGGAATTACCGAAGAAAACCACCCCGCCGGGGCGCAATACCCGCATGATCTCGGACAGGGAATAGTTATTCAGGCTGCCGTTGGTGACCTGGGGGATCAGAACCAGATCGAGCAGGTTATCCGCATAAGGCAACGGTTGGAATGGCGAACGCTCGGCGACGATCCGTTTTCCATACAATCCTTCGACGTCCACAGCCTCCTGGGCAGAGGCAACTACTGCAGGACGCGGATCGAGAATGTGGACAAAGAAATTTCCGGTGCGGGCAATTTCCAATCCCAGCGCCGCCTCACTCCCACCGAGCAGGGCACAAACGCCTTTGGATATCTTAGTTTCCTTCAGCAGGATTTGTGCGAGAGAAGCATTGGTGGATTCATTTTCGGCTTGCGGCCCGATTGCGATGAATGGAAGTAAAAGAGAGATTAATATGGCTTGGCGATGGAACGGAATCATCGTGGTTCTCCCCTCGAATTCGTGTTACCATCATTCTTGTATGCCTTTTATCCGGCAGAGGGATTCCCTTCCCGCTGCAGTTGGAAATCACTATTATCCTAAGCAGATATCCTAAGCAAAGAATCGATTCATGGATAGAGGAAATTATTTCTATTGATTGTCTATTTCTTGCTCTTACCGGGAGGAAAGAGAAGGAACAATGAAATCAATTCGAATTCTATTGATGGCATGGAGTCTGGTTTGGATGGCGAGCGACGGCATGGCGCAATACGAAACCAAGAAACCAACGGGTGAATCGAAATTGTTTCCCTGGCCGGAGGGAAAACGCTGCGCGGTCAGCCTGACTTTCGACGATGCGCGCCTGAGCCAGGTGGAGGTGGGAATCCCTCTTCTGAACGCACAGGGTGTGAAAGCCACGTTCTATATTTCCCCCGAGCGGTTTATCGAACGGATCGAAGACTGGAAAAACGCCGTGGCGGTGGGGCATGAAGTCGGCAACCATACCATGACCCATCCCTGCACGGGCAATTATGCTTTTTCCCGGAACAAGGCATTGGAAGAATACAACCTGGAAAAAATGGCCGCTGATATCGATCGGGCCAACGATCTGATTTTCACCCATTTGCATATCAAGGCGCGCAGTTTCGCCTATCCCTGCGGGCAGACTTTTGTGGGACGGGGGCTGGAAGTTCAAAGTTACGTTCCTCTGGTGGCACAGCGGTTTCTCAGCGGCCGCGGCTGGCTGGGTGAAGATTCCAATGATCCCTGGTTCTGCGACCTGGCTCAATTACTGGGGATGGAGAGCGACGGGAAGTCGTTCGAGACCCTGCAAAACGTGGTGGATAAGGCCGCCCGGGAAGGGCGCTGGCTGATTCTCGCCGGGCATGAAATCGGAGACGGGGGGCCTCAAACCACGCTGGTTCCCACCTTGGAAAAACTGTGTGATTACGCGAAGAATCCCGCTCATGGAATCTGGATCGATACCGTTGCCGCCATCGCGGAGTACATTCAAAAAATCAGGGCGAAATAAGAATGGCTGTAGATTCAAACAGATCGCCGGGTGAACTGTGGGGTAAGAATCGGGATTGGCTCCACCGCCCTGCGGGCGGGGACGCCCGTTCTCTATAATTCACTATTCTTGCTCCTCCAAAGAGGGCTAAGAAATACCTCGTCTTCTGCAAAAGTCCTTTTTTTTGTGTATAATACGATTGGTTGATGAATTATTTCTCCTCCTGGTTGATAACATGAATAATCAAATGATTCTCAGCCGATACATCGCCGAAGCGATGGTTTTGGCTGATTACGAAAAACTGGATGATGGTACCTATGGGGGAAGGATACCCGTTTGCCCGGGTGTCATTGCTTTTGCACCTATTCTTGCTCAGTGTCAACAGGAACTGCAATCGGTACTGGAAGACTGGATAGTACTGGGATTAAAGATGGGGCATTCATTACCCGTCATCTCTCACATTGATTTGAATGAGATACCGCATCTTGAATCGGTGGACGCCCTGTAAACGCCGCGATTTTCTCACTAAGTTAAGGAACCTGGGTTTCGAGGGGCCTTATTCAGGTTCCCGCCATCAATTTATGGTTTACAAAGAACATCGATTGGCGATTCCCTCCAATACCGAATATTCGGTCGAAGAATTGAAAATGATGATACGTGAAGTGGAAAACATCATTCAGGAGAAAATTTCATTGGAAAGATGGCAAAATCTGTAGATAAATAAATGAGTTGTTGTGAAAAAAATATGGTGAGTATTGATTCTTCCGCTCTCTCAAAAAAGTTTGCTAATATTTCTGTCATTGCGAACGAAGTGAAGCAATCTAAAAGTCAGATTGTTGTTTTTTACTCGACACTTTTTGTTGGTCGCTTTTCTTTGGCCACCCCTCCGCCGAAATAAAACAAATAGGTTATGGGATTTCCTTGGAAGCCAAGGCGGGAATCGAGTAGAATGTTCCATCATTTTCATCCGAGGTGAACTATGAAAAGACGTCCCTTCTTAAAGATGGTCGGCAGTATCGCCGGAACGTATTCGATGGGATTGCAACCCGCCCTGGCGGAGACATTGGGATTCAAGAACCGCGAAGCGGGAACCTGCGAAATTCCCCTGCGCGAACTAGGGCAAACCGGTGAAAAACTGCCGGTGGTGACCTTCCCGGGACTCTGCCTGATGCATCTTGATGAAGAGACCTGTAAGAAAACCTTCTCTCCCCTGGTCGACCGGGGATTGAACCTCTTCGATGTGGCTCCCGCTTATGGAATGAACGGCGAATGCGAGATCAAGATGGGAATCGGTCTGGAAGGCATCGAGCGGAGCCGTTATTTCCTCGCGTGTAAAACCAAGAAGCGCGATAAAGAAGGCGCGCGAGCTGAATTAGAGCGTTCTCTGCAACGCCTGAAAACCGATTATTTCGACCTCTACCAGATGCACCATTTCCGCTCGACGGACGAAGTCAAAGAGGCTCTGGGGCCGGGCGGCGCCATCGAGACGTTTCTCAAAGCCAAAGAAGAAGGGAAAATCCGCTACCTCGGATTCTCTTCTCATACCACGCGCAGCGCCCTGGCAGCCTTAAATGAATTCCAATTCGATACAGCCATGTTCCCCATCGATTATGTCGATTACTACTCGTTTGGTTTCGGCAAGGAACTGCTGGAATTAGCGGAACGGAAAGGAACGGGCGTGTTGGCCATGAAAGCGCTCTGCGGGGGGAAATGGCCCAAGGATGCCAAGAAAACCCACGAGTGGTGGTACCGAACCATCGATGAACCGGAAGAAGTGGATATGGCCATCCGGTTCAGCCTTTCTCATAAACCGGTCGTCAGCGCCATTCCGCCTTCTTTTATCGATATTTATGAAGAAGCCGTGACGGCGGCGAAAGCATATCGCCCAATCGTCTCTGAAGAATTGGATCGGTTGAAAGAGATGGCGGGGAAGTGGGAATCGGTTTTTCTGGACGAGCAAAAACAATTCTCCCGGCTCGATCCCCTCGATCTGGCGTTTCCCGATAGCCCGTATGAATGCGGGCGGCACGCTTGACGCATCATGATATAGCCGTTTTTAATGGTTGATATCTGGTGGTTTGAGGGAGTGATTTGTTATCAAGCAAGTAGGTAGAGCGCAACGGTTTCTTTCCTTTGCGCTCTATTTTTTATCCAATCCAATGATCGAAATTGATTGTATTGGATAATTTGTGAAATTCTTGTGAGTTCTATTGACAATATGTGGTCAGTTCCTGTATATAAAAGAAAGAATGATTCGACCGAAAAAACGGTTGAATGTCTTTATTGGATTTTATTGCGCCGTGGGGCATCGAGATAAGAACCATCTATTCTACCAATCAAAGGAGAATGGGATCATGAGAAGAATCGGTATTTGCGTATTGGTGTGTGCGATGGGTGTGTGCTTGCAGACCTGGGGTGTCGAATTTAACACCGACGGAGACAAAGAGGGCTGGACAACCGGAAACAATCTCAGCAGTTTCGATGTCAAAGATGGGAACATGGTCGTCCAGATCAAGGCCAATTCCAGCGATCCGTTTTTGAACGGCCCGGCGGGAGCCTGGGACGCAGACAGCATCACCGGTATCGAGTTTCGTATCCGTATTTCAGCCGACATTACAGGACGGGGCGGCCCGGCAATTTATTATTTCCCCTCCGCCGGACAGCATGGAAGTTTTGGGTATGAAATTCTCTATCCGCAGGAATGGAATATCGTCTACATCGATTTCCTCGGCGCTCCACAGGGTGGCGACAGCCCCAAGCCGTGGGAAGGAGAAATCGGCCGCATTCGCATCGATTTTGCCGATAACGTGCCCGAAGACTACACGGTGGAGATCGATTGGATCCGTTTTGTCGACGAGCACATCCGGACGAACAACTTCGAATATCCCGGCCTCGATCCTTGGAAACTGGAAGGGCAGGGAACGGTGGATTCTTTCAAGGAAACCACCAACGACTGTTTCTCCGAAATCGCGGCAATCGAAGTGACCGGTCTCGGCTCCGATAAATATCACGC
>CAZFOX010000097.1:0-10940 GCA_964520565.1 uncultured bacterium
CTTTGAGGTTTCGATAAGCCATGGGTTTTTCCTGAATCCTCTTCCACTAGTCCTCGCCCGTTGGGAGAGAACTAGGAGCGCGGGTGTCCCAACCTGCACGATGTTATTTTTCGATCCTATCTCTCATCCGATAAGCGAGAAGACTGGTGGGGCTCGCTGCGCTCGACCGCATCCTGCAGACTTTCAAGAGAGAGGAGGGTCGTTCGTAGAAACGTATTGGAAGTATTGTACTCTGGTGGTTGATGCAAGAAAGAGAGAAACGGTATTCGATTCTGGAACAACAGGACTAACACTATAACCAACGAGGAGGATTGACAAAAACGGTCTTTGGATTCAACACGGAATAATCAGAACTAACAACCGGCGAATCGATCCAATTACTATCAAACAGGTTCTACGGCGTAGATCAGCCAACGTCCATGATCCAACTTGAGACGATACCGATCCGTTTCTTCCTGAGGTTTTCGCTTGCCGATCTGAACGGTCTTCTTGGCAACGATTTCCGATTCGCCTCCCTGAGTCTGATTGGAGAGAATTTCCTGGAAAGAAATACGCATGCCGCCGTTTCCCAGTTGCTGTTGATAGGAAAGATGGCGAGCGCTGATATAGGCGTCCCGGTCGTGACGCAAAAAATCGCGGCTGAAACAATCGTATTCCGCGCCAAACTTCTGCTGGTTCCAGCAATCGATATAACGGCGAACCACTTCCTCGGGTTTGAATCCCACTACGTGTGTTACTGTATGCTTAACCTCGGAAGAAGAATCCGATTCGCTTCCTTCTTCTTCGGAAGAAGCCGATTTCTGATTGCCGCCTTTCGACTTCTGATACTGGGTGAGAAATTCATCGAGGGGTTTATCTGTCAGAGTTAATTTGCGAAGAGATTTAACTCGTTCGGTTTCCCGATTAAGTTTTTCCTGCAGTTGAAGAATCAATTTCTTCTCATCTTCCATCAAGGCATGTCCGGCAACCTTGAGCAGTTTCGTTAAAATCCTTCCTTGCTCTTCAGAAAGGATTTTGATCTCTTTTTGAGGAACTCCGTCGTCAATGACATAACGGGGTTGTTCTTCAATTGCGGGTTGTTTTAGCATAGGAAGAAATCTCTCTTGCTGATTCTTACTTCGAATAGACGGGTCGTATAACAATCCCATCATGTATTATAACAATATCATATTCAACCGTAAGTTTGATATTTTTTACAATTTTTGACAATTCAACCGATTGTTGCGATACCCCGGCAAGATGCCTGATCGGAGCGATATTCTAAAATGAATAAATACAGCCGCTTATCATAATGCTCTTTTGATTTTCATCAAGTTTATCCCACACAAAAAAAAGCAAAAAAATCTAATCCGTTTTTAACTCCTTTCAAAAACCAAATCTTCCGAAACACTCTTTATGGCTCATTCTATTACTCGCCGGAAATGGTAAGAACTTGAGTTCCCGAATGAATATTCAAACGATTTCCCTTCAGATCTTTACCAGAAAAACCGGTAAGCCGGAATTCGCCAGGTTCCAGCGAGACAACCGAGAAAAAAAGGGATACTATCGATCCCTTCTCATCCAGGCAGGCTCCGACCTGTTGGGTTTCAATCTTTTGCCCTTCAAGAATTCCTTTCTCATTCGCTCGAGAGGGAATATCGAAAACGGTTTGAATGGGAACATCGGGACGCCAGACCGATCCGGGCGTCATACCCAGGAATACCAAAGAATGGGGTGTAAATTGAATTCCGAATTCAAACGAATTCATGCGGCTGCCGCTTTCCACTCGAATATCGGCTTGAATGATTTCACCCGATTTCACAATCCGGTGTGAATTGGATAACCATTCGCCGGATTGTGCCCAGGATAAATCGAGTATCGGTTGAATAGGCGCGATCGAAACCGTACACGAATTGATAATGGGACAAGTATGATCGATATTCCCTTGATAAGCATCCCGGTAATAAAATTCTACAACCTGTAAAACTGTTGTGGCTTCCGTCACCCCCGCCACCGACGCGACAGCGAAACGGGCGAATTCTCCAGACCCGGATGCACCTTCATATGGAAAATGTACCCCGCTTCCCTGGAGCGTCATAATCCCTTTTTGTAAATCTACGATTGGGTTGATCCGCGCATCCCGCAATCCTTGATCCCACCATTCCCCGACACGGACGCTATTCGGATCCAAAAGAATATACTGAGGATCGAAACGAATTTGTGTCCAAATAACCGTCATATTTTCCGCCCGATCCACAATCAGCGATACGGGTTTGGAAGGTCCCTGGGGATCGAGCAGAATGGATTCCGTTCCCCATCCCATACGAGTATGAAGTCCAGGAGGATTCCATTGCGGAAGAAGATCGCCGGGAACGATTTCCAGATCGACGGCCACCGGCTTGGTCAATGGCTCGGTCGGAACTTGTGCCGCGCCCGCGCAGGCATGGATAACACCAAAGAGATCGAGAATATAAAAACCCGTTCCATTCAGAGCGGCTTCGAGATCGCAAGCCAGGCCTTTTCCCAGATCGGGAATATGGGATAATTCCTCCACTTTGTCCTGTTTCCAGGAAAAAACCTTCCCTCGCTCCGTTAGAATCCAAAAGCCCTCGGGCGAAAATTCCAGATCGATGGCAGAATCTTTTTTTAAGGGAATCGAACCGATTGAACGGGATTTTTCCTCTTCGCAGATGGTAATTTTCCCATCCCGGCTCAGAATGGCCAATCGTTTTCGTTGCGGATCGTATTCCAGATCGGCAATGGTCGTTTTTCGATCGAGGACTGGTAAAGAGAGAATCGGCGGCCGTCCGATTGTTTTAATAGAATTGCCTGCCGATATCCAGCCGCCTCCATCATCCGGCAGCATGACAAACGCCGTCGCATCTCGAATAGGGGCCCAGGCAGCGTAGGGCAATCGAGTATTTCCGATCGGGATGATTGTCCCCATGGCCGTCAGTTGATATCCTCCGTTGGGGAAAGCATCGAGATCGATTATCATGGGATACTGTAAAGTATCCATATTGGGGCGCACCATCGCGGGGGAAGACGGCTTCTGGGCAGCATCCAACGAGATGCCATGAATGCCACCCCATTTGTTTTGAATCAAAAAGACGGTTCCCCCGTCCGCCGCATGAGCCATTGGGGTAAAATGCGAAAAAAAGGAAGAGAGAAAAATGCCGCTTATAAAAACGAAAAAAACGCCATTCCGTTGCAAGTAAATCGGAGGCTGAATAAACGGCGAAAACGGGAATAATTTGTCCATATACTCCATCATCCTCTTTTTACTCGGCATAGGGATCGAACTATTGAATCCCCTGACCGGTTTTAGCCTAGATCGGTTCACCATGAAAACCGGCGATATTTTTTTAGGCACTATTGTAGACGAAAAATTTTCCCGGTATCACATCGAGCGATATGGATTTATTACGATCCTCCCTACTTGGGAAGTGAAACGGATAGAGAAGAACCAATCCAGCCTTCCCATGAGTTCCGAATCGATACCATTCAAACCGGTCATAAAAACACAAAACATTCAGACTCCCTCGGTGGTTCGAATTCAAAATGTGACTCCGCAGAATGTTTCGGCTTCTACATTTCTGGAGGGTGACGCTTCGCCATGGAAAGACTCACCACTGCCTCAAAATATGCGGATGTTTGAATTGATGGGGAAAACCATCCCCGTTGTATCCGCACCACCCGCAGAACCCAGTCATCTGGAAATGTACTCTCAACGCAGCCATTTCTGGTCGCCTAGCAACCGGTATCTTCGAGGATATCTGGTGAATCAGACAAAAAAAGCCTACCATTCGCTGCGTGTTGAACTCACTTACTTCACTGAATTTCCCGAATCGATCGATTCGGCCACTCGTCTGCATACCGATTTTCGGCAAGAAACCGAAATTTTTCAGGTCTATCCGATGACCATGAAGCCTTTTATCGTGGATACCCGTTTTGTGGAATGGGAGAAAGTCAAACGCATTCTGTTTCAGATCATAGGACGAAAACCAATGGCGTCTCCCTAATCTGTGACGGGAAGTGCCCGCTGGCTGTTTTTTTCATTGCCTTCAAGGCAGGAAAAAATCGATCGTCGAACAACCCCATCATGGAAATAACATATAAAAAGGCCTACGAATCGATGAATTCGTAAGCCTTTTTGAATCATATCCAGTACTAGTCAGACCAGCCAACACGGTTCTGCTTCACTCTATCGATATTATTAAGAGCCAGTATTTCCAGCCTAAATCTTCGGATATTGCCAAGGTTCCCGATAGACACGGCTCAGAAGGCGATTGGCCTCAGCGTCGCCGACAATCGTCTCCGTCGTACCATCCCATTGCACCGAACGTCCCAGTTTCAAAGAGAGCATGCCGAGCAGACTCATGGTAGTGGAGCGATGACCGATTTCGATATCGCAGACTGGACGTTTCCCGGTTTTAATACAATCCATCAGATTGCTCCACAATCCCTGGATGTTTTCGTTATCAGCGTTATCGAAGACGCAATCTTCGTGCACGACAGGCTGGCGGTCGTTGCTGGGGTAGAACGTCCAGCCGTCCTGCCATCCCAAGTGAAACGTTCCATTCGTGCCGTAAAAATAGACTCCAATGTTGGTTTTTTCCGCCTGATTGCCCGCATAGAAACGGTGTTCCCAGGTACAGGTAAACGAATCGAAATCATAAGTGACCACCTGGGTATCGGGCGAATCGGTATTATCGCGGCGAATGCGCCGCCCCCCGAAACAGGCCACTTTTTTCGGGTATTTTTCTTCCGCCCACCAGAGAATCTGGTCGAGCCAGTGAATTCCCCAATCGCCGAGCTGACCGTTGCCGTAATCCAGAAACTGGCGAAAACCTTTGGGGTGCATCCGAGGATTGAAAGGGCGAAGTGGAGCAGGCCCGCACCAGAGATTCCAATCGAGACCCCGAGGCGCTTCCGAATCGGGGGTTGGTTCTCCCGGCCCTCCGCCATAATGAACAAAAGCGCGGCACATGCCGATTTTACCCACTTTGCCGGAATGTAGAAAATCCATCGCCGACCGGTTATGAACGCCCACCCGCCGATGCGTTCCTACCTGAACGATTTTGTCACACTCGCGGGCGGCCTTGACCATGGCACGTCCCTCATTGATGGTATGGCAGATGGGTTTTTCCACATAAACATGCGCCCCGGCTTTTACCGCGTCAATCGTACAGAGGGGATGCCAATGATCGGGCGTCCCGACGATGACAATTTCAGGTCTTTCTTTTTCCAACATTTCCCGGTAGTCGACATACCTGCGCGGTTCGTCTCCGCTCAAGGTATTCACCAGCTGGTAGACTTGATCCAGATAGGGTTTCTTTTCGTCGTAATTTCCACCCAGCTGGTCGCGATGTACGCGATCCAGCTCGCGCCGGCTGTTATCGACATCGCAAATGCCCACCATTTGAACTTCACCGGACGCCATCGCATAGCGGGTAATATTGAGACCCCACCAGCCACAGCCAATCGTGGCGCATCGGTACTTTTTCCCCTGACCCCGCACTAATATCGCCGGTGCGGCGATCATCGCACCCGTGGCGGCAGTTTGTTTTAAGAACGAACGGCGTTTTTCGAGCAGCGCCATAAGAAAGCCCTCCTTCTTTCTGAATTTCACGCCAGTATACCATATTGACCATGCGAGCGTCAGTTCATGGCTGTAATCTGAAAGAATAGAAAAATGCGATTCTGCTTTTGGAGAGGCATGCGGCACTCGACCATATCCTATCAATGCATTGATTATTAAATCCGTGTCCATAGACCTTTCCGACTGAATATTATAAATTGAAAGTGAAGAAATGATCCATTTTTTGAACAAACGTTCAACTGTTACTATAAAAAAAAATTCATTAATGTGGATGAAGATTGGAAATTTTTAAAAATATTATTATATTAAGTAATCTTAATCATTCCTTAATGAGTTACTAATAAGGCCATAGTACTTTTCTATGGGTATTGTGGACAAGCATCGAGTGAAATATCAAAGGAGAGACATGAAGAAGAACTCTGCATTCACCCTGATTGAGTTGTTGATAGTTGTGGCCATCATCGGAATTCTTGCCGCCATTGCCGATCCTAACTTTCTGAACGCGCAGATTCGCGCCAAGATCGCCCGAGTGGAATCGGATCAAAAATCGCTAGCTACAGCGCTCGAGTCCTATCAAATCGACCGGAACACGTTTCCCGGCGATCACGATCTGGATAATTACATGAATGGAGAGCGTGGATTGTTCTGTCTGACCACGCCGGTCTCTTATATTGCCTCGCTTCCCGCCGATCCTTTCGTGGAGAAGAAACTGGCAGAAATGTTGAAATTGGGGAGTTCGAACGCCTACGCTTATAACGGACGGCCCGATTACGAACTGGGTAGCGGTGCAGACAATACCGGGCAGTATAAAAAACAGGCCTATAGTTTGATGAGTTACGGCCCGGATTATGACGACGACAATTCCAGTCACGATCCTTTCCCCTTCATGACGGATATGGACCGATACGATCCGACCAATGGAACCCGGTCGGATGGCAATATGTTCCGTTTCGGAGGCGATTTTAATTCCGGTTGCATCATATTGGATTGGGGAACAAAAAAACTGGGCAGCGCGTGCCAATGAGTGGTATGGTTCGAATACATGTTCGAATAGGGTGTATAGCAAAGAGATCGGATTTTTCGAATAGTCTCTTTGTTGTGTCTTTCGTAAAAAAAATCCGGAAACTAACGGGAGGAAATCCAGAAATGGCTCCTCCCGTTTTCGTGAATAATCACGGTCATTCAACGATTTGATGCTGCGTGTAGCCAGGAAGTGGCATGATAATAAGAGAAAACAAGGATTGAAATCATTGATTTTGTTATCCAATACACAAAGAAAGGAGAGAAGGGAAAAATTACGATTCAGTCAGTTATCGAAAAATCGAATGGTTCATGGTCGTGGAATCATCATTGGAATTCAGTCATGACCGCCGATGATTCTGGTAAAAAGTGGAAATGGAAAGCGCAAAGGAGAATAGATAGAATGACATCAATTTACTTAAAAAGAACTGCTTATTTTTATACGTTCGTGGCTTTATTCGTTTGCGGAGCGATGGCGGTTCAGGTATATGCCGGCCAGATTTTATTGAAGGAAGATTTTGAAGGATTGCCCCTGGGGCCATTTCAAAATGAGAAGTTAAGCAACATATCGACATTGAATCCCCAGAAAGTATGGACAAGCACACCTCCAACAGGCTGGACGGTCGATAACTCCTTCATGCCCGAACCTCCAGGTGTACGCGATTGGCACGGATGGACTTTTGCCAATGCACAAGCTTGGTCTTATGTGGCAGGAGATCAACGTCGTTCTGAATTTACCAACGCCAAAGGAGTGGTAGCCATCGCCGATTCAGACGAATGGGACGATATCAAGCCTCATGGTGAGGGTCTATATGAAACTTATTTGATAACACCGGCGATTTCTCTTACGGGAGTTGCCGCCAATTCCCTCACCATGACTTTCGATTCCAGTTGGCGGCCGGAAGGTGGTCAGGAAGTCAATATTATGGCATCCTTCGACGGCGGCGCGCCGCAGGAAGTTCTCTGGTGGAATTCCATTGCAGGAGATGCGAATTTTCATTCCGATGAATCTACGAATGAGTTGGTCTCAGTCACTATCAATAATCCGGCAGGCGCCAAAACGATGGTATTGACCTGGGGATATATGTACGGCAGTAACAACTGGTTCTGGGCGGTTGACAATATAAAAATCACCAGTGGAAATCAGGTTGTGTTTAGCGAAGATTTTGAAAGTCTGGCTTTGGGACCATTCTTGGATGAAAAACTTCCAGAAAATATCCAAACGATTGACGTCAATAAAGTTTGGACAAAAACACCTCCGACCGGTTGGACGCTCGATGATTCCTTAATGCCCGCCGGCGGCGTGCTGGATTGGCGCGGTTGGGCTTTCGCGAATGCCCAGGCGTGGGCAACCGTTGCCGAAGATCAGCGACGTTCTGAATTCACCAAGGCTAAAGGGGTATGCGCCATTGCAGATCCCGACGAATACGATGACATGAGTCATGATCCCGGCACTTGGGAAAGTTATTTGAGCACGCCAGCCATTTCGTTAACGGGTATCGATCCCAATTCGGTAATCTTGACATTCGATTCCAGTTGGCGTCCCGAATCGCCCCAGGAAGCGGGTATTCAGGTTTCTTACGATGGAAAAGATCCGGAATGGATTCTCTATTGGACTTCCGTGGAAGGCGATCCGGATTTCCATTCGGACGATTCCACCAATGAAACTGTTACCGTTGAGATTCAAAATCCCGCCGGTGCAAAATCCATGGTTTTAACATGGGGATTGTTCTATGCCGGAAATAACTGGTTCTGGGCTTTCGATAACGTACTTGTCAGTTCTGGAACTGTAACCGGTATCGATAATTGGCAGATATTCGAATAATCTCTTTCATTGTGCCTATGACGTTTGGTAAAAATGGGAGGGAATCCAAATCCGGGATTCCCTCCTTTCTCTTTTTAGCCTGAAAGTGTCTTGGACAGCGTATTAATCTTTTACCAGTCCTTCAGGCGTTAATACGTAAATCTGAGTGCTCTGTGTGAACTCGCCGCCGATGGGGCTGGGATAAACGAGATCGACGTAGAACGATGCTAGACCGCTTTCCGGATAAGGAACGCGGGCAGTATAAACGTCACCTTTCTTATCGGCGCGAAGCGCATCTTTCCATACGTTGTCACGAAAATCGCGGTCGGTGGAAGAGGCGATCCAGACTTTGGCCGCCTTGGGAGCGAGATCGGTTTTTACCTGCACGATCGCTTCTTTCCCTTTTTCGGTAAACGACCAGACCGATTGGGGAGGCTTTTTCCCTTCCGCACAGAAGGCGAAAAACGCGCCCAACGCCCGCGCCGCCTGCTCGCCTCCGCCCAGATCGTGTCCAGCGTTCGGAGTATAACTGATGGACTTCTCGCCAAGCAGATCGTTAAAATAGTTTTTGACCGCATCGACAGGCCAGTAAGGATCGTTGGTTCCCATGAACAGCAACTTAGGCATGGTTATATTCTGCCGGTAAGTGTAGGGATCGACCATCTTCCATAAATCGGTGCCTTCAGGTGTATCCATTTTTTGTTGAATGCCCTTACGGGTGTAGTCGTCGATCTGCTCGCTGTACTGACCCCAGCTAGTCAATTGATAGTCCATCTGCTTTCTCATATTGATCGTGTCAATGACCATCGGGCCGATACCGATCACCCGCTGATCGCCCGAAGCGCCCGTCAGCCAGGTTGTCCAGCCGCGCTTGGAAGCCCCGGAAACCACAAACGATTGGATGTCCCGTTTTAATTCCTTTTTCGCGAATTCCTGGATGGCATTCATAGCCTGGATGGCACTCTTGGCCATCGGAAAAAGAAGCGGCCAGGTTTCATCCCGCGTCTCCATGTATTTAAGAAAGGTATGCGAGATCAGATCGTCTTCCACCATCTCGCCATACAGTGGCTGGTTGGGAACCTGGCTAATGATGGCCACGGGGCGCTTGCTGGCATCGGCGATATTCGTAATCAGATCGTGTTTGTCGCCTTTCCAGGATTTCCACTTCGGTTGCCCGTCTTTATTGCTTCCCCCAGTGATAAACAGCAGAGCAGCATGGGCGTCCGGGCAATTCTGCGGGATCGCGATCCGCAACTGATGAGTCCAAACGATATCCTGCCAGGTCTGCGAGACCAGCAGCAGGTCGTAAACATCCAGACCCAACGTCGATTTCTTCTCTTTCAACGTCCACGAATAGACCGGCTCGTCCCGTTTGAGATAATTATACAAAGCGTTCTCGGGATCGGCTTCAGACAGACGTGGCGCGGTTAACGCCATCCACAATGTTAAAAAGACAAACGACAGCAATAACGGCACTCGGAAAGATTGCATTTTGATACCTCCAGAAGAAGAGAAATTGTTTCCATCATTATGATGGATATTAAAAAAATATTTACCCCTCGCCGGTTCAATCCTGAAGCCATGTGGGAGTGTTTGTCCGGATTTATTTCATCTATCCCGGGGGAAAAAATGCTATCCCTCTCAAAATCCCTATAATCCCCGAAAAACCCCGTTGACTTTACCGGGAAGGAATGATATCAATATAGCCAGAGGGAGAACGGGAAATGAACCAGCTGGATTTTCCCTACCTCGAACGCGAGGGCGACGGTCATCGCCCACTCTTTGATAAGGGTAAGTTGGAAGTTGTGAGACTTCGGCTTACTTTTTCTGATGCCTGAAATGCGCATTCAGGCCACACAAGAAAGGGAGGCGTATGGTTAAAATCGAAACGCCACCCGAAGGGTGAGGAAGGAGTCATTGTCCAAACCAATGACTCCTTCCAGTTTTTATGGAATAGCGATGTCCTTTTCCGAATCGGGTTTATCCTTCACAAACTTATCTATTCTTTGAAAACGTTTCCGGATCGAAGAAACTTTCAACCGATATTTCGCCAATATCCCACTCTTTCCCTCCTTCGACGCGTCGCTCGATTAGAGCATCCACTTTGATAGGTATTCCCGTTTCATCCTCCACGACCCACAAAACCAGTTCGATGAATCCATCCGGCACATCGGTCAACCGAAATCGTCCATCCGAACCGACTGGAGCGATATTCTGCAAAGTGCCTTGTACGAAACGGCAAGTAAAACCCGGAATCGACTGAATCACGCCATTCAATGTGTTCATTGGACTGGGAGGACCGATCGGAAGAGTAATCTCGATGGAATCGTTCTCCATCTCTTCCTCGGCCACTACCCAGGCACTGGCAATGGGACAGTTGGGAACGTAAACGCGCAACCGGTAGCTTCCCGCCTCCCATATCATGATCGAGAATGAGGATGAATTGAGTGATAGATTAACACCGTTCCGTTCCTGCAAGGACCCATCGCTGAGACGCTGAAACAGATTGGCATAAACCGGCTCGGCGCGATTAAT
>CAZFOX010000098.1:0-10893 GCA_964520565.1 uncultured bacterium
GGGAACGAGAAGAAGAATATTATAAATTTGTCGAAGAATTTAACGACGTTCTTGAACAGCAAGTCAATCAACAAGTCAAAGAAATAACACAATCCCACCTCTCCACGATCTTTGCCATGTCCAAGTTGGCCGAATCAAGAGACTCGGACACCGGCGCTCATCTGGAAAACATGAGAGAATTTTGCAAGCTGCTCTGCATGGAAATGAGTAAAACCCACAAATATAAATTCATAATTACCGATTCATTTATCGAAGATATGTATATTGCCTGTCCCTTACACGATCTCGGAAAAGTCGCTATTCCCGATGCCATTCTTCAAAAACCGGGAAAACTCGACGAACGGGAATGGGAAATCATGAAACAACATACTCTTATAGGCGCAAATACGCTTCGCGAGGTACACGACAAGCATCCCACCAATTCTTTTATTCGCCTGGGTATCGAAATCGCGGAAAGTCATCACGAAAAATGGAACGGGGAGGGATATCCTAATGGCTTGAAAGGAGAGGAGATACCGCTATCGGGACGTATACTTTCTATCATCGACGTCTACGATGCCCTGACCTCCAAACGTTGTTACAAAAAAGCCTATTCTCATGAAATTAGCACGCAAATCATCCTGGATGGAAGTGAAACACACTTTGATCCTCAGATAATTCAAGCATTTCAAAATGTCTCTTCCCAATTCCATGACATAAAAAATAGCCATTCCTCACAGGAATGAAACCATCGTATTATATCTATCTTCCTTCCTTCTTTTTATCACCAGAGTATCGATTAAGAATTCCTCGATATACAGAAAAGTAGTTCGAAAGCCGCTCCTCGATTTCTTCAGAAGCGAGTTGATAATCCGAAAGATCATAGCGATGGACACGGTGAGATTGATGGATCATATTGGATAAATAATTACTCAATCCGAATTCAAACGACTTCGTAAAATCAAAGCCGAAATACTCATAGATATTCCGAACCCAACGCATAGGATCCCGAATCAATTCCGAATAGGGCACATCGAAAAATTGACGTGGATTTGCGCGTTCTCTCGCTCGATATCCCGCATGGAAATCCTTCTCCCAATATTCCAAACAAAGGTGTCCAATTCGCCGGGTATCGATATCGTCTGAGACGATACGCCGCGCCGTCTCACTCAAACTACACAATGAGGGCAATGCGGTGAGTGGATCGCGATGCGTCCAAACAATACGGGCATTCGGATAAACAGTCAATAAGGCATCCAGGCAGTACAGGTGGCGGGGCGCTTTCAGAACGAAACGGTCAAATGAATGTTTCCATCCATAATGTTGGAGCATTCGGCGATGAAACCGGTACGATGGAACCGGATCGTGACGATCGTACCATTCTATATAAGAAGGCACATCGAATACTAAATGATGAATGTTATCCAGGAAAAAATGATCGAAGATAAAGCAACACTCTTCCACTCCCATCGCGTCTAATTCATGAATGGTCGATAGACGGGGAGATATCTTGTCGATCCAATATACAAACCGCCGGGCCTGTTTGATTCGTGGATCGCCTGCTGGAGTGGAAGGCACTGGAGGGGGAGAAGGGAATAGCAATTCCCAATAACGCAGAGACCGGAAAGCCGGATCCTGTGCGAGCAGGCTATGAAGATAAGTAGTCCCCGTTCGTGGAAATCCAACAATGAATATCGGATCTTTCAGAGGGACTTCAGCAATTTCCGGATAATGCCTCCAGTCTTCAACCAGTTTCAAAAGGTTACATAACAATCGATGGTAATGATACCGGAGGATGAAAAAACCCACCTGGTTGAGTCTCGCTTCATTCTGTAATGCCTCAATTAGAATCCGAAACGGTTCTCGAAATTCGAGATTCCCCCAATCAAGAAGTCCCGTTTTTCTTTCGGCACGTGCCAGCATGGCTTCCCATTCGAATTTACCCAATGCCCGATTCACGGCCCCGAATATCAACTCCCGCCAAGGTATTATCAAATCACCCATTACCGTACTTTCATAACGCGATCGAATATCCGTATCGATTCTGAAATGATCGTTGATAAGAAAAATGCTTATTTACCGGCCGGAAACCTGTTTATTGGGATCGTTTTTCCAAATCCAAAACGAATAAACAAACAATACAACCACCATGCCCAATACTCCACCTAGAACCAGAAAGACGGGGAAATCATCGCCGGGAAGAAGCGGCGATAACATAAAAAGCAATCCCAGCGCCATCATGAGTTTGCCTCCCAGACGATGGGTTTTATTCCACGATAATTCACTGGAAAGAGTCCATGGAGTTCGGATACCACAGAAAAAATTGCTTCGAATTTTACCCATATAATTGCCAATGACCAGAAAAAGCAATCCAATCCCTATAGAGACGATCAAATTCATTTCAACATTCCGGTTTAAAGCGGCCTGGATCGTTACGCCATGAATGGCCGCCATGAAGAGAAGTAGACCGATCACTATGGCCAGATAGGCTTTTTGGGATGAGAGCAGGTTGAAACGGCGGGGTTCGATGTAGGGAATACCACAGAACATACCGATCAACCCGACGCAAATAATCGGCATGAGAAGAAGGCCTTCAAATTTCGATCCATATCGATCCGGCTGGCCATCCACTCCCCAATGAACGGGTATCTTCTCGCCTTCCGGAATGATTTGCCATGCATAAGCCGACATAATCAACATGATGATGAGAACGGCAGTTCCGATTAATAAAACCGGTTTGATCTGGATTCGGGGTGTCTCGTTCATGATTGGTTCGATTCTCCGGATATGTCAAAAATGCTTAATAATGTCCATAGTGCTTCTTCTAAGACAGTCACATTCAACCGGTATGTAATCGTTGTCCCGGTTTTATCTCCTTGGATCAAATCTGCTTCCCGCAATACGGAGAAATGCCGCGAGAGTGTAGGTTTTGCCAATTCAAAATGACTAGCCAATTCACCCGCCGTCATATCCCGTTCCCGAAGAAGTTGTAGTATTTTTCGGCGGGTAGGATCGGAAAGTGCTTTATAAACCAAATTCATTATCCCTCTTCTTATTTCGTTAATAAGCTAAATAGTAAAATAAAAACAGATTAATGTCAAGGTAATTTAGCAAATCAGCTAAATAAAGTTAAGTGTTTCATTTCTCACGACAAAGTGTTGATTAAAAAATACACCATTGCAAGGGATCATCAGATACAATAATAAAACAATGGATTGTTCGAGCGATTGTATTTCTCTCTTCTGGGCATGATAAGCAACCATCAATCCTGTCTGAGTCTTTCATTTTTTTACTGGAGAGAATGGAATGAAATATCCGTTTTCTGTCAATGATAAAACGATCTTCCCTATCCAATTGCCCTGGTGGACTTGGATTCTTCCCGGACTTCTTTGTCATCTGGGTACACAGATTTCGGTTTTATCGCAGATTTCTCCCGCGATTTCATTGGGATATTTGCCGGTTCCCATCGGCATCGTTTTGATCCACTGGTGGGGACCTCGCATACTCCTCGGACTTTTTGTTAATGCCTCTCTTAGTGCGGGTTTATGGGGATTCACCTCCTGGCCGCTGTATCCAATATATGCCTTGCCGGAAACGATTGGCGTGTTTCTTTCCTGGTTCTTTTTCAAGGTCACGGCCAAAGGGAAATGCTGGTTCCCGGATACGAAGGAAATGTGGCAATTTATTCTATGGGGTGTTGGCATACCAGTTATAATTAGTTTCGTACTGAAACAGATATTGATTAACCGCACCGCCGTTCGATCTCACGATTTACTGCAATGGACAATCCTGACTATTTGGATTGCTGAAATCCTGATCGCGATAGTATTATCCATCGCTTTTTTATTCTTCCTCACAAGGTGGATGGAAAAGAGAGGAATGGCTCTGACTCAGGATGCGACTCATCCATCTCTTTTCGGCGGGGAAACCCTATCATTCCGAAAAAGTGCAGAGATTAGCGCACTGTTTTCCGCTTTACTGTTCTCCACCGTAACGATCCCTATGGCAAGCGGGTGGTATATTAATGGAATCCTTGTCCAATGGATCGCAATCCGTTTTGGTTTGGGGCTGACCATCCTGGCCAATCTTTGGATAATTCTATCTGTTTTTTCTTTCCCCAGTGTTTTCTCCGAATCGTTCGCGAGTATTTGGACAACCTCAAGTTCCATGCAAAATGAATTGATAGGTTTGGTTATTCTCTGCATAACCGCTTTATTATTGGGACGAATCATTGACGATTTACAAAAAGAAATCGCCCGGCAAAAATACGCTGAATGGCATTCACAAAGAAATCGGTTCACCCTGGATCAAATTGTAAATTCGCTTCCCCAATCGATCTTCTGGAAGGACAACAACAGCGTCTATATGGGATGTAATCAGGCATTTGCCAATGCATGCGGTCTTTCTTCACAAAAAGAAATTATTGGGAAAACCGATTTCGATCTTCCCTGGCCTCGACAAGAAGCCGAAGCCTACCGAGCCGACGACCGGGAAGTGATTCAATTACAAACAAGCAAGAATCATATTATAGAGCCTCTTCAGCAAGCTAACGGAAAGCGATTGTGGATCGATACGACCAAAGTGCCGCTCGTGGACAGTGAAGGCCAGGTTTTTGGCGTACTAGGTATCTATGAAGATATATCGGATCGAAAAGAAACGGAAACGCATTTAGAGTACATTCGGCTTCTCCTTGAAGCCGTCCTCGAACAATCACCGGTTCCCATCGTGGTAGCCAGTTCACCCGATCTCATTATCCGATATGCCAATCAGGCTGCCAGTGAATTGCTCGGGGTGCAAGATGAACCTTCATATATCGGTTGTTCATTTGAGGACATCAAACAACGAAAAAGCTGGAAGGATTTCCGGAAAGATGGTACGCTGTTTCCGGTGGAAGAATTACCTTTGGCAAAAGCCTTATTGGGAGAACCCACCCAGGCAGAGGAATATTACCTGATCCGAAAAGACGGCGAGAAACGATGGATATTTGTGAATGGCAGTCCAATATATAACCGCAATGGAGAAATTATCGGCGGGTTGATTGTTTTCCCCGATATTACAGAGCGCCATCAAGCAGAAGAAACCCTTCGAGAAAGCGAAAACCGATTACGCACAATCATTTCTTCCATGCCGGTACTCTTGGATGCATTCGATGAAAAAGGCCGGGTTGTATTCTGGAATATAGAATGCGAGCGCGTGACCGGCTATTCAGCAGCGGAAGTCATCGGAAATCCCCATATTTTTAAACAGTTTTATCCCAATGATTCTTACCGCCAATGGGTATATGATTCCATTGGGAAGAAATGGGGCAATTTTAGAAACCTGGAATTTGAGATTACCTGCAAAGACGGATCGATCCGGATCATCTCATGGACAAACATTTCAGAATCCGTATCGATTCCCGGATGGTATACCTGGGCGGTCGGGATCGACATTACCGATCAGAAAACGGCGGAGGCTGCCCTTCGAATCAGTGAAGCAAGGTTTCGCAATATCATCGAGGCTTCACCAATGGGAGTTCATTTATATGAATTGGATTCTAACGATAATCTAATTTTTACGGGTTATAATCAAGCGGCGAATACTATATTGGCCATCGATTGTTCTCAATTTGTGGGACGTACCATAGACGAAGCGTTCCCCCCCCTCATTCATACAGAAATCCCAGAAAAATATCTGCTTGCAGCGCGAGACGGAATCCCCTCGCATTTGGAACGGATTGAATATGATGACGAAAAGATCAAGGGAGCTTACGAAATCTATGCCTTCGAAACTTCGCCCCGTTGCATGGCGGCTTTTTTCTTGGATATTTCGGAACGCAAGCAGCACGAAATCATTCAAAAACAAAACCTGGAAGAGATTGAACGTTTCAATCGGTTGTTTGTCGGACGCGAACAGAAGATTATCGAATTAAAGAGTATTGTCAATAATCTATCGAATAAACTTGGAATCGAAATTCCATTTCATCCTATTACGAACGATTATAATCCCGGTGAGAATTTTATTCCCTTTCCTGAATCGGACCGTAATCCTTCGGAAGAATGCCTACCAGAAGATTACAATCTTGCAGAGATCGTCAATATTACTCAGTTGCATAATCTTCTCGACAGTTTTTGCAACGCGGTTGGGATTGCTTCGGCCATAATCGATTTACATGGCAATATCCTGATCCGTGCCCGTTGGCAACCCATCTGTACGGATTTCCACCGCATTCACCCACAATCTTGCGCTCGTTGTCAGGAAAGCGATTCGTATATGGGAGGAGCGCTTATGGAAGGAAAACGTTTCGCAATTTACCGATGCAGGAACGGATTGATGGATGCTGCCTCTCCCATTCTGATCAATGGACAGCACGTCGCCAATGCTTTCGTCGGTCAATTTTTATCCGCACCACCCGATGAGGCTTTCTTTTCCCGACAGGCGATTGAGTATGGATATGATCAAGATGCATATCTTGAAGCATTGCGGAAAGTTCCCATAGTGCCTCAGGAAAAATTACCGGCCATTCTTGGATTCGTCAACATGGTTGCCGAGATCGTCACTCAAATGAGTTGGGAGAAAATCCAACAACAAAAAATAGAAACAATAATCGCTCGCCGTGCTGAGGAACTGAATGATAAAAATCGTGAACTTCACCACCAACGTCTGGCCGCCATTAGCCTGGCCGAAGATGCAGAAATCGCCCGTCTGCATCTGGAACATTCCCAGGCTGCCTTACAGGAAAGTATGCGCCGGTTTGATGAATTGGTAACACGAATTCCAGTCGGTGCCTATCGTTTCCGTGTATCCTCCGGCGTTCATTCATTCGATTACGTAAGTCCCCGTTTCTGTTCAATACTTGGGCTCAATCAAGACGATATACTCAAAAATCCTCAGTTGCCCTTCGATCCGGCCCACCCTGACGATCACGACGATCTTATTCTCTCCAACCAAATTGCCATCGAGAAAAAAGGACATTTCGCATGGGAGGGAAGATTTATCGTGCATCAACAAATTCGTTGGATTCGAATCGAATCCTTCCCCGCTCAACTGGATAACGGAGATTGGATATGGGATGGGATTTTACAGGACATAACCGCCAGTAGAATTGCAGAAGAAGAGAAAGCCAAGTTGGAAAGCCAATTGATTCAGGCTCAAAAAATGGAAGCCATCGGACAACTCGCCGGGGGGGTCGCTCACGATTTCAACAATCTGTTACAAGTCATTAATGGGTATACTGAGATGGCCTTGCATTCCATGGATCGTACCTCCAGCGCCGGTAAGTATTTATCGGAAGTCTCCAAAGCGGGGGAACGAGCGGCTCGATTAGTCGCCCAATTACTCGCATTCAGCAGACGGCAATTGATGAAACCCGAAACCCTGGATGTCAATGAGGTTATCGCTCATTTACTGAATATGTTAAGCCGCCTGATCGGCGAGCATATTCGTCTTGATTTCATTCCAGGCCATCAACTGGGCACCATTAATGCCGATCGAGGGATGATCGAACAAATTATCATGAATCTATGCGTTAATGCTCGAGATGCCATGCCAACAGGAGGAACTTTAACCATTGAAAGCGAAAATATCTTTATCGATCGGGATTATTGCGACACGCATTCCGACACCAAACCCGGCCATTACGTCCGAATCGCTATCACTGATAATGGGATCGGTATGGATGAAGAAACACGGTCCCATGTGTTCGAACCGTTTTTCACCACCAAAGGACCGGGACAAGGAACCGGCTTGGGGCTGGCAACTGTCTACGGGATTGTCAAACAACATGATGGAATGATTCAGGTTTACAGCGAAATGGAAAAGGGCACTATTTTCAAAATCTATCTTCCTATTTCTAAAAACAAAAACATCCCGTCAGAAATCAAAGCCGAAGGATCCGCCATTGGAGGAAATGAAACCATTCTCCTCGCAGAAGACGACGAAATGGTTCGTACCTTGGTTCAGCGTTTTTTAGAAGACGCCGGATATACGGTACTGGTAGCAAAAGATGGAGAGGATGCCATCGGACTCTATCGCCAATATGCCCAGGAAATCGATCTGCTTTTATTGGATGTGGTAATGCCGAACAAAGGAGGACGCGAAGTGTACGATATGGTTCGAAAAGAGAATCCTTCGATCCGGGTTCTCTTTGCCAGTGGGTATAGCGAAAATGCCGTACACACCAACTTTGTTTTGGATGAGGGCCTGGAACTGATCCAAAAACCATACAATCGGAATAATCTATTGCGTACGATTCGACGCCTTCTTGATACTCCATTACCAAGAACATAGTTGTTTTTATGAATTGGTTTTTTAAATTTCTTCATCATTTCTTCATATCGTGATCGCTATCGTATGAGCCATGATGATTGCAATCGTCACAATTCAATCCACGATAAGGAGATAGTATCATGAAGAAAAAAGTGAAGTGGAGCGTATTCGGCGCAGTGGTCCTGACTGTTCTATTGTCATGGACATATGGCGCCCTGGGTAACGAGAGATCGTTTGTTCAGGTCGGCGACCAGATTATTGTCGGGCAAGCGGAGGAGCCAGACGGCCCCGTCCGGAAGCCCATCGTAAATCGACAAACAATCTCGAAATTGGATCTATCCGAGAGCCAGGTCGCACAAATCGAGACTATTGAAAAAACGCTATTCGAAAAATACCCGGACTATTCGACAACCTTGAAAGCCATGGCCGATCTGGAGATTGCCCTGGAGACTGAAAAGGAGAAAATTGAAGGATGGGGACGCTTTAAGAAAGAGTTGGAAGAAGCGTTGCTCGACGTTCTGAGTGAAGAGCAATTGACGGCCCTGCATCCAGGAAAAGGGAAAAACAACGCGGTCAAACCACGAGGAAAAGCAAAAGTCCACCTCGATCGCCTGGTCGATGTCGAATTGACGCCCGAACAAAGCAAGAATATCCAGGCCATTTTTGATCAATTCGATGCCAAACAAGCGGGGCTGGGCGCTATTCTTAAAATGGAGATGGAAGTGAAACCGCGCATTCGCACGTTGGAAAAGTCTATTGAAAGCGCTGAGGACGAGTACGCCTCGCTGGTCTTATCCATACTAACCCCGGAACAGATCAGTCAGCTTCCCATGTCAGGACCACCGGAAAAGGAAAACAATCCCGGTCATGTCAGGAACAAGAAGGATTAGAGGCTCTGCCATTCCAATCGACGCGGCCCACGTCTCGATTACGTGGGCCGCATTTATGAAGCCACTGGTTTACAATTTCAAAAAGCGATTGAGAGATATAGGTTGTACAGACTTCAAGACTACGCTATTTGCAATTCAGGTATCTGCAAATTCTTTCAAGGCTCCCCAAGTATTCCATGAAATCAGCGCACAGAAACGCCTTGTAAGAATCTGACAAAATATTGCGATCGAGATACGCTCGATACGATTCATTATGAAGATTTTACTTGTCGAAGATTATCTTCCTTTGGCCCAAAGCCTCAAAGAAGGATTTGATGAGAAAGGGCATAAGTTGGATGTGGCCGGAGATGGAGAAGAGGGTCTCTGGTATACCCACCACAATACCTACGATGCGATCATTTTGGATTTGATGTTGCCGAAGATGGATGGATTTCACATGTTATCCATCCTCAGAACCGAAGGAAATCGAGTCCCCGTTCTGATCCTCACCGCCAAAGGCGATATCAGCGACCGTGTCAAAGGATTGGATGCGGGAGCCGACGACTATATGGTCAAACCCTTTTCGATTCGGGAACTAATGGCGCGGCTGCGAGCGTTGGTTCGGCGAACCAGCCAACACGCCGTCAATACCATCAAGATCGATGATTTGCAAATCGATCTTGTTCGACGAATCGTCCGGCGAGGCGATCGAGGAATTTCATTGACTCGCAAGGAATTCGCCGTTTTAGAATGTCTTGCGTACCGAAAAGATCAAGTTGTCAACCGGAGAGAAATATTGGAGTATCTCTATGAATTGGATGACGAAGTCAACAGCAATGTCATCGAAGTGTTCATAAAAACACTGCGCAAAAAAATCGATGAAGGCTACGAAAAAAAGCTGATACATACCAAGCGCGGCCACGGGTATTACATAGGATGCGTAATAGAATGAATACCCTAAAGATCCGATTATTCCTGATGCTTTTGATATTTACCGGTCTTTCCTTATTCGGATTCGGAGGAATGATCTATACCGGAATAAAAAACAACCTGGAAGAAAGCGAGAAACACAAACTGTATCTCATCACTCAAGCCATAATCAAGGATATCCACCCCGAACAAAATCCACTATACCAGGAAGAGAATCCTATTCCTTCCAATACCAATCGTCCGGGCATCCAGTCCTCAATCCGTTTACTGATCGCGGTATGGGATTCTTCAGGAACACTATTATATCAATCTCTATGGTTCAATAGTAATTCAGTACCCTATCGCCCCCATAAACGTCATTTTACCCATTATGAAAGATTCATAATGGAAGAAGGAAATGTTTTTTCTGCTTTATGGACGACCTATTTACCAGCCGTTATGAATGATTCCTCCAACCGCCCCATCGAATACGTGCAACCCGGCACTCCCGGTTCATTCACGTTATTAACCGCCTATCAGGATGATGAATTCGATGCCTATTTGAGAACGGTATTATTCTGGTTGTGGATGGGAGGAATCACAGTCAGCGCCGCCATCAGCTTTTCTGGGTTGTTTGGGATCGCGTGGGCATTAAGTCCTTTTTACCGGCTCATGCGGGAAATCGTCCATATCGACGCTCGAACACTCTCCTATCGGATTGGGAACAGCCAAACTCCGAAAGAAATGCAAAGCGCCGTTGATATCGTCAACCAATTGTTGGAAAAATTAGAAACGGCTTTTACACGTGAAAAACAATTTTCTTCCGACGCCGCTCACGAGCTTTCCACACCGTTGTCCGCCATACGATGCATGGCAGAAACTGCCGCCA
>CAZFOX010000099.1:0-5464 GCA_964520565.1 uncultured bacterium
AATTCCGCCAGGTCTGGTTCGCTTATAAAGAGGAAGAGTGGGTTCTGCGCGACGTTTCGTTTGTGGTGGAACCGGGCCGGAGAACCGCTCTGGTGGGAGCGACGGGATCGGGAAAATCCACCATTATCAATCTGTTGTTCCGTTTTTACGACGTGCAACGCGGATCGATCCTCGTGGATGGGATCGATATCCGGGAATACGATCTTCAATCGCTGCGGTCGCAGATGGGTCTGGTTTTGCAGGATGTGTTTCTGTTTTCGGGGAACATCGCCGACAATATCGGCCTGGGACGCAATACCATTTCGATGGACGATATCGTCAAAGCGGCCCGCGTCGTTCAGATCGACCGGTTTATCGAAAAAATACCTGGCGGTTACAACGGAACGGTTCGCGAACGCGGTTCGACTTTCTCGGTCGGACAGCGGCAGCTGTTGTCGTTTGCGCGGGCGTTGGCGATGAATCCTCGCATCCTGATGCTGGACGAGGCAACCTCCAGCGTCGATACGGAGACTGAACACCTGATTCAAATCGCGTTGGAAGAACTGATGAAAGGACGCACCTGCCTGGTGGTGGCGCACCGGCTTTCCACCATCCAAAAATCGGACGAGATTCTGGTGCTTCATCAGGGACAAATCGCCGAGCGAGGAGGTCACAACAGCCTCCTGCGGCAAGGCGGGCTTTATTACCGGCTCTATCAATTGCAATACAAGGATCAATGGATTCCCGGTGGGGAACAGGCGGCCGTTTAACATGGAACTCCTTCTGAAAAACAAAGTAGCCTGGGTGACCGGCGGCAGCCGGGGAATGGGACGGGCAATCGCGGAACGGCTCGTCCGCCTGGGAGCCAAGACGGCCATTTGCGCCCGGCGGCTGGATAGCCTGGAAAGGGCCGTAGCGGAGTTGCAAGCCCTCTCGCCGGAGGTGATAGGAGTCGCCGCCGACGTTAGCCTTTCGGACGACGTGGATCGATGTATCCAGGAAATCGGAAACCGATGGGGATCGGTAGACATACTTATCAATAATGCGGGGATATACCGGTTTGGCAATATCGAGAACGTCTCTCCCGGCGAGTGGGACGCCCAGTTCGCCATCAACCTGAAAGCGCCCTTTTTGACGACGCGGGCGGTGGTTCCCGGTATGATGGAGAAAAAGGAAGGAACCATCGTCTTTATTTCGTCGATGGTCGCCGTTCATACATTTCCCCAACACTCGTGTTACGCCGCTTCCAAGTGGGGTCTGGACGGTTTCGCCGGAAGCGTCGCGCAGGAGCTGGTGGAACATGGAATCAAAGTGCATGTATTGCGTCCCGGTTTTACAGATACCACGATCTTCGAAGACATCGGGGGCAAACCCAAACTGGATGTAGACTGGATCGCGCCGGAGGAGATCGCCGGGGCGGTGGAATTCCTGCTGCGCCTGCCCCGGCACGCTCAGGTTCCGGAATTGAACTATACGACCACGGCGCACCGGCGCGGTTATTGAGGATCGAATGAAGACTCTGCAAAACGAAATCGTTGCCATCAGCGGCGGCAGCCTGGGGATCGGATTCCACATCGCCCAACGGCTGGGAGATGCCGGAGCGCGTATCAGCATCTGCGGGCGGCGGGAGGGCATTCTTTGCGAGGCGGAGACAGTCCTCCGCGGCCGGGGAATCGAAACGCTGGCCGTGCGCGCCGACGTTTCGCAGGAAGCGGATGTGGAACACTGGTTCGAAGAGACCGAGCGCCGATTCGGCCCGGTTTCGATTCTGGTAAACAACGCCGGAATCGCCGGGCGCGGATTTTTGATGGATCTGGATGAAACGCAATGGGATACCACCATCCGAGTCAATTGCCGGGGGCCTTTTTTATGCACCCGCCGCGCCGTCCCGGCCATGAAAAAAGTCCGGCGGGGGCGGATTCTCTTCATTTCCTCCATCGGTGGCCAATACTACCGGAAGGAATATTCGCTTTATTTCGCCAGCAAATGGGCGCTGAGAGGATTCGCCCTTTGCCTGGGGAAAGAGTTGAACCCAGACAACATCCACGTTCACGTGATCTGTCCGGGAATGACGGAAACCCGGTTTTTCGACGCATACGGCGGCCGCCCTCATTCGGAAGAAAACCAATACGTCGATCCAGAGATCGTGGCGGAAACGGCCGAACGGCTCTGCCTTCTTCCAGAAGGAATCGATACGAACGAATACAGCGTATTTCCCTCGTGGCAGTTGCATAATCTGGGAAATCGGCGATAGAAGGAGAGAACATGAGCGGAGAAAAGACCATTGCGATTATCGGCGCCTCCAGCGACAGGGAGAAATATGGAAACATGGCCGTCCGTGCCTATGTGGATCGGGGATACACGGTCTATCCGGTTAATCCCCGCGCGAAGACCATCGAAGGATTGCCCTGTTACTCCTCGATTTTGGATATCCCCGGTCCGGTTGAGACTGCCAGCATTTACCTCCCCCCTGTTCTGACGCTGGCCGTCCTGGACGACCTGGCGCAAAAGGGCGTTCAGACCGTGTTTCTCAATCCCGGCACGGAGAACGAGGCGGTTTTGAGAAAGGTGGAGGAGCTGGGTCTCAACGCCATCCAGGCATGCAGTATCGTGGCGGCGGGAAAGACGCCGGGGGAATACCGAAACTGAACTCTCAGATAAAAAATAGAGAATTTTCAATCGAGCGATATGTATCCCTGTCGAAAATCAACGTTCAGTTTTTTATCGCGAAAAAAATCCAAACCTAGCACTCCATCGATACATGAGCTTGGAGGCAAGGTATGGGCTAAAATTGCGAAATCGACTCCCTCTTTCCCCAAGGCAATTATTCGGCTAATAACCAATTTTGGAGGGTATTCAACGCCGCTTCCTGTCGTGACCTGTACACGATCGGGAGCCAGAGACGGATTGTAACCGATGATCGTCAAAGGAGCGACGTTGATCATAGTCGCTGTGGCACCCGTATCGAGAGCCAACCGCAAAAGAATACTCCCCGTTGGGCCATATAACTCTGTGGAAACGAGAATCAGACCTCGCCTGGGATTGAATGAATAAGTCACAATACGACCGCCGTATCGTCGGGAATTTCGCCAGTGTAGAGAACCGCGCATCGCCGGGGGCGGAGAGCGATGGCTTTGCGATATAATTCATCGCGATCTCTGCTGTGTCCAATCACTCGTCCGCTTTGTACTTTCAAATTAGCATCCGTAAGTGGATCTTCGATCAAAACCCATTCGGATACAAAACGAGCCTCGATTTCAGTTAGGGTCATAACATGATCTGAAACATTCATCGTTCTTTTCTCCTCCCGGTATTTTACCACCGAAAATCTTTTATTGATAATCCGGCAAAAAGTGTCTTGAAGACGAAACTCACACGATACTTTATACCAGTTTCTTAATTCGATTCACAAAGTCTTGTGGATCGAATTTACGTGAATGACTTTTAGCCGTTTCGTCATTATTAACAGAATGAATCGGTACATAGGCAATAACCTCCGAGGGTATGTTTTTTTTGTTGAGATTGTAAGATTTACCCGTCTCCATCAGGTGATGGAAAAGAGCGTTGCACACGGATTGAGTTTTTTGGGTTTCCACCTATAATTTCCTTTCTCTGACTGTCAAAAAACGGGCTACGCCCTTTGGAGGAATACGATGTACGCAATCGTCCGAACGGGAGGGAAACAATATCAGGTTTCCCCGGGTGATGTGATTCAGGTGGAAAAGCTGGCCGCCGAAGCCGGTGAAGAAGTGGCTTTGAACGAAGTGCTTCTGTTGAAAAGCGACGATCAGTTCCGAGTGGGAACGCCGGTATTGGACAACACTTCCGTGAAAGCCAAAGTGATTTCGCACGGCCGGGCCAAGAAAATCGTGGTGTTTAAGTTCAAGCGGCGGAAACAATACCGCCGAACGAAAGGTCATCGCCAGGATTTCACCCGGATTCAGATTCAGGAAATCGTTTCCCAGTAACCGATATCCACGCATAACTCGACTGCCATATCCAAGGGACGCATCCGCCGATGCGCCCCTTTTTCTCGTTTAAGCCCGGGGGCGAATTGTTGATTTTTGAACAACTGTATTGGTGTACTATAACAGAATAACAGTATTTTTCATCATTTTTATCACTTTTAGCCTGGGTTTTCGAAATTATCCTCCCTATATTGGGACAATGGGGAGAGAAAATGGGGATTAATCGGAGGAGTAAGGGATTTTGGGGAGATATAGTATATCAATTTCGAAGATGGATGGTTTATCGAGGTGAGACAAAATGAGGAATTCCAAAACCTAGCCATAGATATTTGAAATTCCGGTATCTGCAAATTCTTTCAAGGCTCCAAAAGTAGTCTGAGAGAAAAACTCGTAGAATCGCCTTGAAAGAATCTATAAAAGCGACGCACTGGCAGCCATTCACGAAACCGTTGCGGGTCTTCATGAGTCCGGCCTGGTTGACAAACAGACCATGCGGCGTTTCGATCGCGAGTGTCTTACATCGATCCATTGTTTATCCGGACAGGAAATCAAACAGATTCGCGAGCGCGAACGTGTGAGTCAACGAATCTTCGCACTCTACTTGAACGTTCCCCCCGGTCTCGTCAGCCAATGGGAAAGGGGTATCAAACAACCCTCAGGCGCTTCCCTCAAATTGTTAAACCTCGTACGGGAAAAGGGGATTCAAGCGATTACTTAGTAGTCTGACCGCCTGGAAATGTCGGGTATTTCTCTCAACCAGGGTGAGAGGTTTTCCCTATCTCCTACTGGGATGAGCCGGGGTGAGAGATGTGATTGTCTCCCTCGGCCTGCGGGCGGGGACGCCCGCGCTCCTATGGTACCCGCCGCAATTCTTGATTTAAACTCTTACAGGTTCATTTCGTATAATAGAAAAGACCTTTCATTACGATGGTCCATTTCAATAGGGAGAGAGAACCGATGAGATTATTCACCGTTTGGGGAATCGTTGCCGCAGCTGTCCTGCAGATCGCTTTATTTCCTTCACTTGGAACCGCCACATCGCGGGCGGATTACAATTATGTCTTTGAAAATCAGAAGGTTTTGACATTCACTCTGTCCATGACGGGCAAAGCGTTCGAGAAGATGCAACCCATCCGCAAAGAGCCCAACATGGAACAGGCGAGCGCCCGCAGTATCTTCGCTCAGGAATTTCCCTACGCTTCCGCCACCGTCACCTGCGATGGAGCGGTCTACCCGAATGCGGGCGTCCGATACCGGGGAAACGCGTCGATCGTCATTATCCCGCCAGGCGGCAAGAAACCGTTGAAAGTGGATTTCGACCGGTTCGACGAGGAACAGAATTTTCATGGATTCAGTAAACTGAACTTTATCAATAGTTTCCGCGATCCATCGATGCTGCGCGACAAACTAACCTACGACTTATATCACCGGGCGGGCGTTCCAGCTCCCCGGGCGGCTTTCGCCAACCTCTATCTATCGTTGGATGGGAAGCCGGAGGAACATCTTGGTTTCTTCGT
>CAZFOX010000099.1:5474-10615 GCA_964520565.1 uncultured bacterium
AGGTAAACGCACCCTTTCTGGAGAAGCATTTTGGAAATACGAACGGATTATTGGTGAAATTCGAGATCACCAACGATCTGGAATACCGCGGGGAGGATTGGGAAAAGTACGCGCACGATTACGAGTTGAAATCGGACAAGGAATCGGATACCCAGCACCTCATCCAATTCCTGAAGTTCCTGACTCAGGCCAGCGATAAGGAATTTGCGCAAGAAATCGAGCGACGGTTCAACGTCGACCGTTTTCTGGCCTGGCTGGCGATCAATACACTGCTGGTCGATCTGGATAGTTACGCGGGACTCGGGCACAACTGGTATCTTTATTACAACACCGATTCCAAGCGTTTCGAGTTCATCCCCTGGGACGTCAATGAATCGTTCGGCAACCTGCAGGTATCTCCTCCCGAAAAGATGCTGCGATTCGATATTCGCAAACCCTATATGGGCGACCGGATTCTGATCCGGCGTATCCTCGCCGTGGAGAAATACCGGGCGGTTTATGAATTTTACCTGCGCACGTTCATCCGCGATTTCTTTAATCCGGATTTTATGGGAAAAGAGATCGACCGGCTGCATGCCTTGATCGACGAGGCGGTGAAGAACGATTCGAATCCTATTTATTCCTATGAAGATTTTCAGAAAAGCGTCGACCGGAACGTCGAGCCCCAATTCAAACTGCTGAGCCAGGAGATTATCGGCTTAAAACCGTTTGTTACGCAGCGAACGGAATCGGTGCTGGCGCAACTCTCGGGAGAGGGAGAGGGAGAACCGATCGGCGAATTCAATCCCGTGGATTTCAGCGATTCGGAAACCATGCCGCCGATGCCCACGCCACCGCCGAAAAACGCCGAGACGCAGAAAAAAATCGACGCGCTTAAAGCAAGGCTGGAAGAACTCAACCAGTCGATTCAGAACACTCCCGGCGACGCCAATCTGTACGTTCAAAAAGGAGAAATCCTCGGGCAGCTCATTCAGTTTGTGGAACCCGTGCAGCAAATGACCTATGGCATGGAGCTTGGATCCGTTTTCGAGAAAGCGGTCGAACTCGATCCCGAGAACGTCGGCGGCCGCATCGGACGGGGAGCGGTACGGTTGTTTACGCCAGAGATGTTCGGCGGCAACCTGGACGGGGCCATCGCCGACTTCGAATTTGCCCTTTCTAAAGAGGCGGGCAATGAAATGGCCAATTTCTATATGGGAATGGCCTGCCAGCGCAAGGATCGGAAAGAAGACGCCCGGAAATACCTGCAAAAAGCGTTGGAAATCAATCCCAACAACCAGCAGGCACAAGATTTATTGAAAACGATTCCGTAATTCTTCAAGCCGATTGTAGGGGAGCAGGTCGAATAGACGGGGAGTGGTTTTGAACCACGAAAACACGATCTGTGGAGAAGATACATTCAACATCGATGGAGGAAGGGATGATTATTTGAAGCGGGATTTTCAAGCGCCTGTGGTATCGCCACGGCATTAGGGACCCAAGATTATGATATCCCCATCGCTTTTCAAACCATTCGAAGCATCGTATCGAATGGGCATTATTAAAGAACGAACGTTTGAAGCACTGACAATGATTTCTGGAGTCAACACTTTCCCTAAATCATTATCCATGTCGGGGCCATTACTCGATAGGATATAGGACTGCCCATCCGGGAAAGCGAAGTATTTATACGTTTTTCCCGGGACGTCGAATATATCCGAAGGAAATGTATCTTGTACATCTCGGATTTGATAAGTGTTCGTCGTAACAAAAATTCCTTCTACCCTGTTTTTTACTTTTCTTAAATCTTCCTGAACTTCTTTTATCTTTTGATTAATAACAATTTCGTCTCCTATGTTTCTTTGTGAACAACTTATCCATAGGCATCCTATTATTGCGGCAATCACCAATCGAGTTGGATTTCCATTATGCATGATCGTTCCTTTCGATGGTTTAATAGCAGTTTTGATGGGTCGGGAAGGATTGACCCATCCTACAAATACTAGATTAAAGATCCATTCTATCACTCAGTCAACATCCTTCTCGCCCATTGACAGGTTTCTTCAGCGATATAAATCGCTTCTTCGACATCCGTTTCGGCGATTTCCATCCATGAACCGGGATAGCGTGTCTCAACCGCGTAGGGTGTTAGCAATCCTGCATTTTGTACTGGGGTGGGTAGAATTATTCCGCTGTTTTCCGTGAGTTCTAATAGTACTTCAATATCGTGTGTTAGAGGAAACTCTATGTTTCGAAAAAGAAGGACGGCTTTGATTGCTTTTTCTGCTGCTTGTTGGGTGTGAAAGCAGATTTGATCTAGATAAATGGAGTCGTCTTCTGTTGCGAGACGCGCCAAACGAAGGTCGCTTTCAGCGTGACTCAGCCATTCGTCCGGCGTTCCGTGGATTCTTCCAGAATTTTTAGGATTCATAGACCACGGTTCCTTGGGTTTGCGCTTCCCGGTAAATTAATCCAGGTTGATCTTTAAGGAGTTCCCATTGTTTTTGGGGAATGACCAGGATATCCATTGGCATGGAGATTCCGCGTAATGCCCGGCGGATGCGAACGCTTTCCTTGCGAGTATTTTCAACCGTATCCCGGGTAATGACCAGAAAATCGACATCGCTATCAATCGTGATTTGATCCTTCCCATACGAACCAAAGAGGATCAATTTCCATGGATTGCAGATTTCGATAATCCTACGAATAGCCGCATTGACTTTATCCGGTGTCACTTGCCAGGATCGAGATTCTCGCCCGATCATCACGCTCTTTCTCCATTCCGAAAACAGTGAAAATTCCTAGCCAAAGAGATTTGAAATTCAGGTAATTTCAAATTCTATCAAGGCTCCAAACGTATTCTGAGAGATAAACTCGCAGAATCTCCTTGATTGAATCTACTCGACATTATAAACCAATTTCCCTTCTCTAACACACACTATTTCTCCATATAAATACATACATCCAAAATGTATCTAAACGCCAACGGCCCCGTTGGGTGGAGCCGTTGGATAGATTTGGGGATAGATGAAAACCGTGGATCGATTACAGGAGGGAGTCGATTTCCTCGATGCTCTTATGATACTCTCCGGCGGAGTTGAGGAGGAGTTGTTTGTCGGCGGGGTCGAGATTGACTTCGAGAATCTCGGTGACTCCGGCACGTCCCAGTTTGGCGGGGAGGCCGATGTAGAGGTTGTTGATGCCGTACTGGCCGGTGGCGTAGACCGAGCAGGGCAGGATGTGATTGGAATCGTTGAGGATCGAATCGACCATCAGCACCGTCGCGGCCGCCGGTGCGTAGTAGGCGCTGCCGGTTCCCAGCAGTTTGACGATCTCGCCGCCGCCCACGCGGGCGCGGTCGCCGATGGCCTTGATGCGGTTGGGGGGCATCAACTCGGTGATGGGGATTCCCGACACCGTGCTGTACGCGGGCAGGGGAACCATCGAATCGCCGTGGCCGCCGAGGATCATGGCGCGCACGTCCTTGACCGAACAACCCAGTTCCATCGCAATGAAGGCCGCGTAGCGCGCCGAATCGAGCACGCCCGCCTGGCCGATGACGCGGCGACTGGGGAAGCCGGATTTTTTGAAAGCCAGGTAGACCATCACGTCGATGGGATTGGTAACCATGATGACGATGCTGTCCGGCGAAGTCTGTTTGACGTTATCGACGATGCCGCCGACGATCTCGGCGTTCTTCTTGAGCAGATCGAGCCGGTCCATGCCCGGCTTGCGAGCGAGACCGGCGGTGATCACGACGATATCCGAACCGGCGGTATCCGCATAATCGTTGGTTCCCACCACGCGGCTGTCGAAACCGAGAACCGCGCCCGCCTGGAGGATGTCCAGCGCTTTGCCCTGGGGAACGCCTTCGATCACATCTAACAGCACGACGTCACCGAGTTCCTGCTGGGCCAGATAGAGCGCGCAGGTCGCGCCTACATTTCCCGCTCCGATTACCGTGATTTTATTCTGCATGATCGTTCTCCCTTGTGGAGATATTTTTATCAAAAGCGATTTGGCGTTCTTGCGGTTGTGGATGATATTAAAAAGGATAGATCTTTCATGCTTTGAACGGAAATTGGTTTGAACAGCGATAAGCCACAGAATCAAGTGTGGCACTTTTTTCATTTCATGCAAGGAATTTTTTCACTTGTTCCCTGTTCGTTTTTGCAGGATGAAAAGTTATCGCTCAAACGTATACCCATAAAGAGACATCCGCTCTCTATGACTCTTTCTGTTTTCTTCTATTACTTCGGCGAAATCATTTTTTCGGGGCAGACGTATCGATCGAATTCTTCGGCGGTCAGGTAGCCGAGTTGGATCGCCGCATCCTTAAGTGTGAGATTTTCCTGATGCGCGTGTTTGGCGATAGCGGCCGCCTTGTCGTAGCCGATATGGGTGTTGAGCGCCGTCACCAGCATCAGCGAGCCGTGGAGATTTTTATCGATGGCCGCGCGATTGGCCTCGATTCCAACGGCGCACTTGTCGTTAAAACACTCGCAGGCATCGGCGATCAGGCGGATCGATTGCAGCAGGTTGTATATCATCACCGGCTTGAAGACGTTGAGTTGAAAGTTGCCCAACGCTCCCGCAAAACCGACGGCGGCGTCGTTGCCCATGACCTGTACGGCCACCTGGGTCATCGCTTCGCATTGAGTGGGATTGACTTTGCCGGGCATGATGCTGGAACCGGGTTCGTTGGAGGGAATCGTCAATTCGCCGATGCCGCAGCGCGGGCCGGAGGCGTAGAGGCGGATATCGTTGGCGATTTTAAATAAGGAGGCGGCTAGGGTTTTCATGGCCCCGCTGGCCTCCACCACGGCGTCGTGGGCGGATAGCCCTTCGAACTTGTTCTCGCCGGTGACAAAGGGATATCCCGTCAGCCGGGCGATGCAATCGGCCACTTTTTCGGCGAATCCCACCGGGGCGTTCAGTCCAGTCCCCACCGCCGTGCCGCCCAGAGCGAGTTCGTACAGATGGGGCAGGCATTGCTCAACGCGTTTCAGGCCATGGCGCAGTTGCGTAGCGTAGCCGGAAAACTCCTGCCCCAGAGTGAGGGGCGTGGCGTCCATCAGGTGAGTGCGGCCGATTTTGATGATGTCTTTGAATTCTTCGGCTTTCTTTTCCACCGCTTTTTTTATTTTTTCCTGCTGTTTTGG
>CAZFOX010000099.1:10625-10893 GCA_964520565.1 uncultured bacterium
TCTTTTCAAAAGTTTCCGCTAGGCGGGAGAGCATGGGGAGCAGGCGGCGGTGGATTTCCACGACGGCGGCGATGTGCATGGCTCCCGGGAAGGTGTCGTTGGAGGATTGCGATTTGTTGACGTCGTCGTTGGGATGAATGGGACTTTTGGTTCCGCGCGGCTGACCGGCCATTTCGTTGGCCCTGTTAGCGATCACCTCGTTGACGTTCATGTTGGTCTGGGTTCCGCTGCCCGTCTGCCAGATCACGAGGGGGAAATGATCGTCCAG
>CAZFOX010000100.1:0-10842 GCA_964520565.1 uncultured bacterium
GAAGAGGTCGCCCATTTCTTAAACACCACTCCTCAACAGATGATCAAAACCATGATCTTCGTTTACGAAGACCGTCCGTTCGTGGTTCTGATCCGTGGCGATCAAACCCTGAATGAAATAAAACTGGGGCACGTCATCGGCGGGAAAGTGGAGATGGCAACCCCGGAAGTTATTCAAAAAGTCACGGGAGCGCCGGTTGGTTTTGCTGGGCCGCAGGGGCTCCACGGCGTAAAGATTTACGCCGATCATACAATCAAAACCATCGCTGCAGGAATCACCGGAGCGAATAAAAAAGATTATCACGTAAAAAATGTTGTCCTGAACCGCGATTTCCGCGTCGATGAATGGGGCGATTTTCGCTTCGTCGAAAACGGCGACTCTTGCCCTAAATGCAAGACGGGAACGCTGTCCGTCAGTTTCGGCATCGAAGTCGGTCACGTTTTCATTCTGGGCACGAAATACAGCCAGGCATTCGACGCCTGGTATACAGATGAAAAAGGCGAACGCAAACTGATGATTATGGGATGCTACGGTATTGGAGTCAGCCGTACTCTCGCCGCCGTCATCGAAGAACACTCGGACGATCAGGGAATCATTTGGCCGGTTTCCATCGCTCCCTATCATGTACATATCCTCAAGTTATCCAACAAAAACGCGGAAGTGAACCAGGTAGCTAATGAATTGTATGATTCGCTGAAACAGGAGGGATTCGAAGTCCTGCTCGACGATCGGGAGGAACGGCCCGGGAGTAAATTTATCGATGCCGACTTATTGGGGCTCCCCTATCGGATCGTCATCGGAGAGAAATCCCTGAAAGAGGGACAAGTCGAATTTGTCTTGCGGAAAACGCTGCAAAAAGAGAAAATTTCACCGCAAGACATTCTCGCACGCATCCGGAAACAATATCGGGACGATATGGCGGCCTTCTCTCCGGATTCGCCTTCGCGTTAGGACTTCGTTTTATTCTTCCCCTCCCGAATCGCATAACGAACGGGATACAATTTGGAGGAGGGAAAGACTCCGATCATGATTGAAATCAATTCCATCGAACAATGTTCGTTCCAGCGCGGCGACCGGGTGATCGCCGCACTGGGATTTTTCGATGGGATTCACCGCGCCCATCAGCGGCTGATCGATGAATGTAAAGCACGAGCGAAAGCCCGGGAAGGAAAATCGCTAGTATTCACGTTCCAAAATCACCCCAGTTCTATACTCGCACCAAGCCAGCTGACACCTCTTCTAACCCCCTATCCGTTAAAACGCCAGATCATCCAGTCGATGGGAATCGACGCCATCGTTGCCGTGCCTTTCGATGAACGCCTCTGCCATACACCCGCCGAAGAATTCATCGATCTTGTGTTGATCGAAAAATTAGCGGCACGCGAATTGATTGCCGGTTTCAATTTCCGCTTTGGATACAAGCGGCTTGGATCGGTAGTAAATCTTCAAGCGCTTGTTCCCAATGTATTTGAAAGGGTGACTGTCATTGACCAGCAATTCCAGGATGGAATCCCCATCAGCAGCAGCCGCCTCCGCCAGGTAATCCTGGATGGGAATCTTCAAGAGGCCTCCGCGCTTCTTGGCCGTCCCTATATCCTCGCCGGTGAAGTGGAACGGGGAGACGGCCGAGGCCGATCCATTGGCTATCCAACTGCGAATCTATCCGCCGAAGAACAAATCCTCCCGCCAAATGGAGTATACGGTGTCCGTGTGCGCCTGGATCGGATCGACGCTTCCCCCTATTGGGGAGTCATGAATGTTGGAACGATTCCCACTTTTACCGATCGATCCCGCCGAACCGTGGAAATCCACATTCTGGATTTTAGTGAGGCCATATACAACCGTTATCTAATTGTGGAGGTCATGCAATTCATTCGGCCGGAAAAGAAATTTCCTGGTGTCCAGGAACTCGTGCAACAAATTCAGACTGATATCGATTCCTACCGGTCGAGCCGAAGTGCATAACCGCTTATTTCTTTAATACTCGATGAAACCAGAAGCATGAAACCATTCGGTATCAGGCGACGAGGGATTTGATCTTCCGGTAGGCTTTGAAAACAGAATTTCTCTCCGACTGCGCTACCCGCCAGCGGAGTTGTTGTATATAACGATTTTTATCGACGACGGGATTTCCATCCAGATAAGTCGCCATATAGAGATTCGTGACTATTTCTTCCAGGATGGCAGGATTCTCCCGCAAGTATTGATCCTTCACTAAACCCATCAGGTTTTCTTTGGTGAATCCCTCAAAATGCGCCAGCGTATGAACGAATTCCCAAAATACAAATAACGGATTGGGTTTGGCCTGCAAGGCGTGTACGCCTTTCGGCCTTTCCAATTGATCGACAATCCCTTCTTTATGTGCAATGTGAAAAATCTTGTAGTTATCGTAAAAAGCCATTGGATTGATCTTGATAATCCCAGAAGGTTTCGGAAGATCGGCGATCAGATCGAGGGTTTCTATATTGTCTTCTTCCAACTCCAATGGATTGTAACCGATAAAATCGACCAGCACACTCGTTCCGGAATCGAGGATGTTTTGCACCGTTCGAACCGTGCCTTCTTTGGGATGCCGCCGGTCATAATATTTACGGAGAGTACGCTGACTTCCCGATTGAATCCCCATAATCAGATAACTCAATCCTGCTTCGTGTAACAGACGTAGATTCTCTGGATCGCCAACGTTGGGGTGGGTATAACCAAAAAACGGTAATGCGATTTCCGTCGCGTAATTGGGAGAAAATTCAGAAATCCATCGCTTGTTCAGGGGTAGAACGTCATCGTAAAACTCAACTCGTTCGATCGGCCAGGGCCAGGTACGAATCCGGTATTTCAACTCGGCAATAACGTTTTCCACCGAACGCCTCCGTAAAAACCGATCCCCCTGGTACATCACATCGTCATGTCCACTGCAACAATAGGTGCAGGTGAATGGACATCCGCGCGTGGCCATGATGATGAAGTTACTGTATAGATGCGTTTGGGGAGGAAAGGGAGAATTGGATATGGAGTTATGAATAATGACCTTTTTATTCTCTAGTTCAAAATCGGGGAAAGGATAAAGATTGAGATTTTGCTCCAGTTTCTGGGTAGGATTGCGTATAATATTTCCGTCTTTATTCACCCAAATACTGGGGATATGTTCGGTATCCTCCCCACGATCCATCGCGTTAACCAGATTGCGGATGGGAAATTCTCCCTCCCCCATGCATAGGAAATCGGGGTACTGGATGTTCTCGTTGGCGTTCATCGTCGAATCGACGCCACCCCAAATCACAGGCACTTTCAGTTCCGATTGAATCTTCCGAGTCAAAAACTGGGCGAGTCCAAAACTGATCGAGGTAAACGATATGCCAATCAGATGAGGGTCTTGTTCCCGAAGAGTATCCAGGAGGATATTCAGTTCCATATGTGTTGTATACGTGCACATACTGTAATATCCGCCCTCTTCCTGTTGTTCCGGGGGAGGAACTTCGGCTGGGGAGATATATTCTACTCCCTTGAAAATGATAATGTTACAATGGTGCCCTGCTTCCTGTAAAACAGAGGACATATACCGGACACCCAAGCAATATTCATCGTATAATGCGATAAAGGTCACTCTTCGCATAATTGGTTCCTTACCCTTTTTGTTTTACAGAATGATGCAGGAAATGCAATTCCATTCATACTTTATTATAATGATAAATCATATCAACATTACAATCAAGTAAAAGAAAATACTTTCCGGCAAGATGAATGAACGGAGAAATAAACCGATGGGGATGAGGATTGAATGAATTGGATTATACCGGCACTAATTCCAATTTAGGACTCGGTAATAGTTGTTCGATAACATCCGCCGCAGAATAGGTGGTTTTTCCATTTTCCAGCAATCTGGCAATTAATGACAGGTCTTTTCCTGAAGTGATAATAGGTTTTTCCACATATCCTGAGCTTCGTTTCTGGGCTAATCCAATACTGGCGAGAAGGCCGTTGCAAAGGCACTTGCGCCCTTCCAAATCTTTCGGATCGCCATTTTTGCGAATGTAATTCTTATCCGGCTCCGAAGGACAGCGGTATTCCACTTTATTATCCGAAGTGAGTACGGCAGTACGTAGATATCCCAAGTCGCAAATCCGAGGCCGGCTCTGATACGTTTCCGGATCGGAAACTGTATCTTCCATTTGGAAAACCTTGAAAGGAAATCCGGTGGGAGAAGCTTTGGGATCGGTGAAAACGTTGGCTTTTCCGGCAAGGACTTTTTGGAAAACTCTCTTTTTATATTCTTCCGAAATCCCCGATTCCCGGCAAAAGGCGAAAGGAGTTCCGATTTGAACGCCTTGCGCTCCTTCTTGGAGGGCCATTTCGATCATGGAAGGATCTCCATACGATCCTGCCAACCAAAAAGGCAAACCAAGTTCCTGAATTTTATCGACTTCAATGAAATCCTTCTCCCCATATATCGGCTCGCCGATCGAATCGAGTTGCATTCGGCCTCTCGGAGGAGCGTTATGACCTCCAGCGCACGCTTTTTCAATGACAAAACCGTTGACAATCCCATTGGATTTTTTCTTGAGAGAAATCGCCAGAGTAGCGGAAGAAATAATGGCCAAAAATTGGGGACGAATCAGAGGACTGTCAATCTGACCGATCACTTCAGCGGGATTGAAACGCATCCGGTAATCATCGCTACAATTGGCTCCTTCTACCGGAATTCGAACAGAAGCGGGTTCATGATTGGAAAAAAGATCCAATACACCGGGAATTTCACGTGGGATTCCCGCTCCCATGATAATAAAATCGATACCCGCCAGCATGGCTCCATAAATAGAAGCCAGATTAGGCATCTGAATTTTTTCCAAATAGTTGATCCCTACAGGTCCCGAATGCCCTTCTTTGGCAAGAAACACTTCGGCAAAATTGGCCACAACGGTCAATTCCAATAATTCCGGTTTGGGATCGAATGCATACATCCCGGCTCTTTTGAAGGGTTTATCTTCAGATTTCCCACCAGGAACATAGAATCGGTTGTATACTCGGTGGGCGATATCTGGGTTGGGAAAATGCTCTATAGCGCGTCGGAGATGTCCACCGGAATCTCCCAATTGAAGTCGGCGTGCAAAGACTGTATCCAAAAACGTTCCCGATACAACACCGAGATGCCCCAGCTTTGATACGGCATTAGCCAGTGTCCAGTTGGATACACCGACGCCCATGCCGCCTTGAATAATAACAGGTAAACGCATTTGACTCATTGACTCCTTAACCCGAAAAAGAAGGGTTTATAACAAAAATCATCCAATTCACAAGAAAACAAAAAAAAACAGATTCCCACCATCCAAAGGAATAAAGTCGATTTATATTCCAGGAATCAGGTGTTCCAGGGTTTATCCGTCTTTCCCCGGGACCCGCAAATAATGAGGTTTTCGAGGGGGTGTCGGAATATTTTTTTCCAAAATAGACGGGCTTAAATAATTATTCAAGTAAAAACCGGGATTCTCTGTATCCGGATACAATGTACGCAGACCGATTATATCCTCCCGGGAAAAATAATGATCGAAACAAATGAAAGAAACTAATTGAAAAAGAGATTTTTCTTGCTCTTTGGTTACCATAGATTGGTCGTAATCGCCCAGAAGCACGATCGTAATATATCCACTCAAGTTCAAAGCGGGCTTGGTCATTCTCGACAAACGTGTAACGAGAATATCCTTCTGCGTTTTATCTTTTGAACGGAGTGTGAATGGATCGTCCTCGTGAAGCTGCGCCGGAATCATTTCAGGGCGTCCCGTAAAAATTTTCCCCTGTGTATCGATAAAATAATGGAATGGAATATCGCCAAATCCATCGGCGGTTCGATACCGCCGCAGTAAATTTACCATATAGGTCAACGATGAAGTTTGCCCATCATAATCCGTTCCCGTATCCATGATTAATATCCCTTTAACCTGATGACTCCCGAATGGGCCGGAAGGCATATTCCCCAGTACTTGCCTGGGAATCATCCGCGGTAACAAGGGTTTATCATGAAACAGCTCCACCAATCCATACTTTTCATTCATGCCCGCGCAGGAAATGAAAAAAAGTATGCCTGGTATAACCAAACAAATCTTGAACGAGTGAATGGGGGGGAATCGATTTTTCATTGCCAAAATTATATCCAATCCTGTACGAATTTTCAATTGCGCTTCCTTTTCAAAACGCCCATCTTGAGTATTTTTTGCTATTTATTCTCCGATTGCTATTCGATCGGACACGCATTTTATTTCGCTACTTTGTCGTTATACGGTTATTTTCTACCAGAAGGTATCTCGGGATTTTAGGAATGTCACCAGCGCATGAAATAGAATCTCATCCGGGATCGCTCATTCATGAATGACGAAACGGCAAAAAGTCATTAACGTAAATTCGATCCACAAGACTTCGTGAATTGATCCATGTGACTGGAACAAGGTATAGTGAGAGTTTCGTCTTCCAGCCACTTTTGGCCGGATCATCATGAATGGATCTACCTCTCCTTTTGTTTTTCTTTTTCGTCTTGAGGAATCTTTTGTAATTCTTCCCTCAATCGATTGATTTCATTAGATAATAGCGTTATTTCCTGAATCGCATCTTTTAACTTAAAAGAAAAATCGGTAATTTTGACTGAAAATTGTAAATTCATCATCAGAAGAAAAAAAATGGCGGAAAAAAGCACGGTGGATGTTGTTTGACCGGCTCCTATCAAAAGCGTGAATCGCTGGATATAAGGATAAAGCCAAACGAATAATAGCGATAAGACGCCGATCAGCATCCAGATCGCAGAATACTGTTCCAGGATTTTCCTTTGACGAACCAGTTCAATTACTATTACAAGCAAAAGGAATCCGGATATAATAATAAACCATTGCTGACGAAAGGGGATTTCCACATAATTCAACATTCTTTAACTCCTTTATAATCAATATTGGGAACAATTTTTAATTTTTTCCGCCTTACGCTAAATCGCTATTTTACACCCTGTAAAGGCGAAAGAACGCTTCACCTTCGATTCATATGGCAAAATAATTCCGAATGAGATAATAAAGAAAGAGTGATTTTCTTGATAAAAAATTTTATTCGTCGGATGATACCGGTATTGAAAAAAGTTCTCCAGGTGAATGCGGCTCAGAAAAAGCTTGATACGTGAGAAAAATCAATCGGAATATACTTCCTTTACCGGGAGTGCTTTCCACTTCCACACGTCCTCCATGACTGGTCATAATCTGATGGACTAAGGATAATCCCAATCCCGTGCCGCTTTCCTTCGAGGTATAAAATGGATCAAATATCTTATCCAGATGATCGGGGTGGATACCTTCCCCCTGATCTTCCACTTCAATAGCCACTTCCAAAATGGATACCGACCGCGCTCGTAAAATAATGGCCCCTCCTCGCGGCATCGCCTGTTGGGCATTAATAAACAAATTGAGAAAAACCTGACGGCATTGATTCACATCCGCAGCGATCGGTGGAGGATCGCCGATAATCTGAGCCTGTAATTGATAGTTCTCTCCCATCTGTTGCTTTTCAAAATAATCCTTCAACTGCTGAAATAACGAAGAGACGGAGATTTCTTCCCGATTCGGTTCGGGAGGCCGGGCAAACATCAAAAAATCATTCACCACGCCCGATAGACGTTTTACTTCCTCTAGAATAAAATCCGACAGCCCCTCTTCCCCGGCCTGCCCAGAAAAACGTTTATGTAACAGTTCCGCCGATCCCCGAATGATACCCAATGGATTCCGTATTTCATGCGCAACGCCGGCAGCCATACGCCCCAACGCGGCCAATCGATCCTGTCGGCGAATCTGTTCTTCCAACTGCCGGATGGCGGAAAGATCGTGAAAAGTGACAACCAATCCATTCATTTCCCCCGATTCAATAATCGGAACAACGCTCACTTGAAGGGGAATCAGGATTCCGTTCTTCCCTTCATAAGGGACCTCACTTTCCTGAACCGAAATCCCCTGCCGTAACGAGTAATGAATCAAATTGGTAAATGATGAACTATCCATTAAATCCGCAACGCGCTTTCCCATCCAATCCGAAATACTAAGAATACGTTCTCCGATCTCGTTGATATGGCTGATCCGGCCTTCGCGATCGACGCTCATGACTCCCGTCCGAATGTTGGCCAAAATACTTTTCAGGAAGTGTTGGGTCTGCGACAATTCCCGGTTGCTGATCTCTAACTCATGCGTTTGTTGCTTTAACTGGACCAGCTGGTTTTGAATTTGTTCCGCCAATTGGTTGAAGGTGGAACCCAAAATGCGTTGTTCCTCGGTTCCTTTTTCACGAACGCGAACGTCGTAATCGCCGTTCGTCATGTGTCGGGCAGCCGTTGCCAATTCATGAATCGGCTTATCGATCGTACGTGCAAACTGAACCGCGGCAAATATGATGATCAACAAGGCAATGCTATAGCTGAGCGCCAGAGAAAGGCCAATGGATCCAAATATACTGGCAATGGGGACACCCAAAACCATGATCGCGGCCAACTCGCGCCGATGATTGACGATCGGAACGAGTTTCATCTGCATGGCAACCGTCGCCGATCCATCGGTTTGTTCCCTCGAGTCGGCATGGATTTCGTCCTGCTGAACGGATGGATTCAGACGGAACTGGGGGGGCCAATCCGCATCGTTGGCATCAATAAACACCTGGTCGATGTCTACTTCCTGATATCCCTCCTGCGGAGGAAATCCAAACAATCGCGCTATATTATCCTGCGATAAATATTTTTCAAAAAACTTGGGTTGAGGATTGAATATAACGGGTTGGGGATCGAAGCGCTTGTTACGAAGTTACAATTCGGGCGGGCGGGCCGGTTCGTTGGGATATTTCTCAATCAAAAGGATTTTCACGAACAAGGCCCCCACAATTTCCATTTCGGACAAGCGGTCTCCTTTCAGGATGGGCTGAATTTTATAACAATAAATCTTGTCGTCCTCTTCATACAACAAGCCTTCATCCATCCATTCTTTCATTTTTAAGAAAGGTTTTTTAGGGATGATCTGAATGGGGTATTGTGGATTCTTACGGAGCGAATCCGTACTTTGTCTCAACAGGGGAGGGTTCAATTGCAGAAGCAGATTCCCCCCCGGAATATTCTCCTCCAATAACTTGTTTAATAGCTGCCGTTCCCACCAGTTCAATTGTTCCCTTACGACTGCATCGTCAAGAGATTCGGAATACTCAAGCAATTCCAGCAATGTCGCGCTGGTATCGAACCGGTTTTGAAGGTATTGAGCCAGGGGCAACAGCACGTTCGAAGGGACGTTACTTTGGTAATTGATATAATTGCCGATTTCCTTCAGCGTGTTTTCGAGCCATTGGTGGCGTACGTTCTGATAACGGATCAGTTGGGTGTAGTAATAGATGGCCGCCAAGGGAACCATGGCGAGAATGGCTACTCCCAAAAAGGCGGCTATCAATCGGCTGCGCAATCGCTTCATATTCTATTAATGAAAATATCCGATACTCAAACCGAATCCATAAACGACTAAAACATTATAACCAGATCGAACCGATTTCCCCCCGCTCAGATCGCTTTTTCACCCTCCCAGATTCCAGGAATCCGATGACCGCATCCGGGACAGACGCCGTCCTGGATTCGATTCATTCGCACATGAAATCCACTCCGTTCTACAAGAAGCGATTGGCAGGATGGGCAATAAGTGTTTTCCCACTGGGGCGCATAACCGGGTACGTTGCCGATATAAACAAAAGACAAACCTTCTTCTTTGCCGATTTCCCCCGCTCTCAGCAGCGTTCTTAACGATGTATTCCCCACGCCATATAATTTGTAATCCTCATGGAAAGCGGTTACGTGCCAGGGAATCGAAGGATCGACCGAGTAGATATAACGGGCAATCTCCCGCAATTCCTCTTCGGAATCGTTCCAGGTTGGAACGATCAAGGTCACAAGTTCGATCCACACCTTCTTTTGCTTGAGAAGAAGGATCGTATCCAAGACCGATTGCAACTTTCCTCCCAGACTCCGGTAATTCTTTTCTTGAAAACTCTTCAAATCGATCTTATATCCATCGATCCAGGGCAACAGATATTCGATCACTTCCCGACTCCCATTCCCATTGGACACATAAGATGTGTAAAGACCTTTCTCTTTAGCGATGCGGAAAATCTCCACCGCCCATTCCGTGGTGATCAGAGGTTCGTTATAGGTACTGGTCACCGTCCGCGCCCCATGCTGCAATGCCTTTTGAACCAAGTCCTGCGCTGTTATGGGAGCAATCTGCGACCCGGCATTTTCATCCCGGATCGCCTGCGACGAAACCCAGTTCTGGCAATAATCGCAATGGTAATCGCAACCCAGCATGCCAAAACTCATGGCGTTGGAACCCGGTAGAAAATGGAAAAACGGTTTCTTCTCGATGGGATCGCAATGGAGACCCGCGGTATACCCAAAAGGAATCCGCAGCCGTCCTTTTTCATTAAAACGAACCTTGCATATACCGGATCGCCCTTCGGGGATCGAGCAGCGATGCCCACAGGCAAAACAACGGACTTTATCGTCTTCCAGGCGTTCGTAGAGAACGCCTTCCTTCGTATACGACGCTAAATATCGTTCGAGTGGATTCCTGTTTTCAGCAGCATTCATGGCGTAAAACCTCGATCCTATCAACCTTGAACAATTGTACATTCAATTCGCCAGATCGGCCACCATGGATGAAGGAATCGACCCCCAAGGAACGCAAGCGACCCGCCCCGCAAGCCAAAGGAAACAACCTCGCATGAAATAAAAGCCCCCACCAACGGAATATCCCCCAATGTGCGCACGCGACCCACCCGGACGCCACAGGAGACAACCACGCAGGA
>CAZFOX010000101.1:0-10814 GCA_964520565.1 uncultured bacterium
TCAGTATATTTGCTACCCTATTCTAATCCCATTACTTCTGGGTAAAGATCAGCCCAGTGGGCGAGGGAACAATTTCAAATGAAATGGTTCAATACCAGAAGGCGTGGAATTCTCATCCAAAGAATCCAAAACTTATATATTGCATTCACAACTCGTTATTTTTGTGCGTCCTTTCCTTCATTGAGCCAGATATCGATGCGGGGCGTTTCCCAGGTATAGGGTTTATTGAGAATATCCAGGTCGCCGTCGCCATCCAGATCGGCCAGCCGCGCTTCATGCCAGCCATGACCTATAACGAACTCGGTTTTTTCGAACGTACCTTTTCCATCGCCGTAGAGAATGTAGGCCGCCGCCTTGGGATTATCCGGCTCGGTCTGCCTGCCCCACTTGGCCATTTCCGCCACAAAAATATCCAGGTGACCGTCCCGATCGATATCGCCTAGTTGGAGGCTATGCCCGTGGATCAATTCCCGCCCCAACAGATCGTGCGTAGTCCACGCTGCGGAATCGGTGGGATTGCCCTGGCATTCATACCATTTCACCGAGCCAGAGGCGTCGCCGGGAGAGATGACAATTTCCGGATACCTGCCTTCAATCAGATCGCCAGCGAAGATCAATCCACCGGGCGTCCCCAACGATACGGCTTTGAATTTACCACCGCCCAGATGCTTGAACCAATAATTGACCGCCAACAGATCGGTCACTCCATCTTTATCGATATCGAACGCCGACATCCCCTCCGCGTAAGGTAGTTTTCCTTCGGTTTCGCCGGAGAAGATTTCGGTTAGTTTCCAGGGATCCGATTGATGAGGGTTTTCGGGAATTTCCGCCAGGAATATCTTTTTGGCCTGTTGGTTCCAAAAAGCCAACTGCGCTTTTCCGGCGTTTAGAAAATCGCCAAAGACCTGATCGTGGTGCTGAGTGGCGATACCGTCTTTGATAATCCGGCGCGTCCAGGAAACCTCGGGATCGAATTTCGGATAAGGATTTTCCCACCACCACAACTGCTTGCTTTGCCAGTCTCCGCCGAAGACGATGTCCAAATCTCCGTCGCCGTCGATATCGTGCACGGCTCCACCTGCTTCCACGGTCAAGAATTCCTTTTCAATCACCATGCGATTCCACCCTTCCTTTGTATGCTGGAACCAGATCAAAGCGGGAGGAACCTGGCGGCAGCCAATCACGAAATCGTTGACGCCGTCTTTGTCGAAATCTCCCACGACAGCGCTTGTCTGTTGAGTGGATTCTCCCGGAACCGGCAGATCGCCCTTCGCGCTGGTGAGATGCTTCCAAGAAACGCCGCGTCCTTCGGCGGAACCAGTAAAGAATAATCCCATGTAGAGCATCGCTCCCAATGCCAAACAGATGCTTGTTGAATCCAATATTGGTTTCCTCATCGCATTTCCTTTCGTCGATCAATATCGGTATACGATACGGATCATAAAAATCTCTAAAAAAGCATGTTTCAATTGCTGGATTTTGTCTAGGCATATGCGTAAACTTAACGCACAAACATGATACATGATTATCCGCAAGACAATTAATATATTTTGATTATTCCGAAAATATCAGCAGATATCCACCCTAGGATAAGAAATGTATAAAAAGATCATTCATCTATTCCTAACGCACTAAGTACGGAGATTCCGAAATCGATAATTCAATAGAATATTCTGTTTGGGATTGTATCTTGAATCGTTTTATTGGAAACTAATGCAGATAAGACAGTCAGGATTTTTTATTCAACCGTCCACGAAAAAGGGAGATAAACCATGGAAATTCGACGAAGAGATTTTTTACTTTCCAGCCTGGGCGCAACAGCTCTATTGCCGGCCGCAGCGGATATCGCGTTGGCGCAGGATCAAAGAGAACGGCGGCCCCCAGCGATAGGTATCCAACTTTATTGCGTCCGCGGGGAATTCGAAAAAGACGTAGCTGGGACCATCAAAAAAGTCGCGGAATTGGGATATCAGGGTGTGGAGTTCTATGGGTATGGCGGAACGGAAACGGTTTTCAAGGATTGGACGGCGGAGAAACTGCGCGCCCTATTGGATGAAAATAAGATTCGATGCTGTGGTATCCATATGAGCGTGGGTGCTCTTCAGGGAGATGCACTCGAGCGAACCGTCAAGAATTGTGAAACATTGGGCAATCGTTACCTGATTGTCGCTGCGGCGGACAACCTGATGGAATCGCCGGAGACAATCGGTCAATTTGCGAAAATTCTGAATGACGCCTCCGAAAAAGTCCAAGAACGGCGCATGCGGGTTGGATATCATTGTCATGGATTCGATTTCAAGAAAATCGGCGATAAAAGCGCCTGGGAAATTCTCTTTAGCCAGATCGGAGAGCGAATCGTCATGCAGATGGATACCGGGAACTGCGCCGAAGGCGGCGGCGATCCAATCGCCATTTTGAAACAATTCCCCAATAGGGCGACAACCGTTCATATTAAGGAATATCCCGGTGCACCGCTGGTTGCCGACAGTCCCATCTGGGCGGAGATCATCCGGATTTGTAAAGAGATGCATCGCACGCGATGGTATATCGTGGAGCAAGGCGAAGCGGAGAACAAAGGGTTCGATATCGCCAAAGCCAGCATCGACTGCCTGAAGAAAATGATTTAATCCCAATTCTCGAAAAAAACTGCCCGGAGAGAGTGTGGTATCCCTCCGGGCGTTGTTTTTTTATAAGAAACACGCCGAAATCAACGCGGTGCGGTATTGTATTGCGGTTGTTGCTGAATGGTCGGAGTATAACCCCGCGGAGCGGTATTGCTTTGCGCCTGTCCGGCCTGATACCCGGCGTTGTATCCTTCCTGGCGACCCTTTTCCCGTTGATCGCTCAATGAATCGTTGAGTATCGCCCCCCCTAAAGCCCCCGCACCGGCGCCGATCAATGTGGATTCCGTGTTTCCTCCGATCAGCTGTCCAGCCACAGCGCCCACGGCTCCGCCCCACATCGCGCCTTCCTGAGCCGGTGTGGTTTGGCAGGCCGACGCCAGAAAAACCATACCGACGATAAGTATCAATCCCTTACAAACCTGAACCATGATCCTGCTCCTTTCGAGAGAAAGCCCATACCGTTTGCTTATGATTTTATCTTGTTTTTTATGTGTTATCATTTTCCGTTTTTTTATCTTGCAGTATAGTCTACAAGACAATCCAATCGCTTCAAAATGATTTTACACGTTTCAGTAAAACTATCGAATGAAAAACGAAGCCGGCTAAGAAAAATAACGCATCCGGGAAACGTTTCATTCGCGATGAGATATGACCGACAATTCAACAACGCTCCTTTCCAGGCTTGCCGAACTGTTCGATACACATAAGTTATTGATCTTTTTCGTTCCTTTTTTTCTTTATATTTTCAATGGACGGGAAATCAGCAGTGGCGATCCAACGCCTACCGTTTTCGTTGCAGTTAACTTGGTTAAACATGGAACGGTGTTTCTCGACGACCTTCACGATTATATTCCCTATCACAACATGCCTTATTATATTTCCGAACAAAGGGGACGTATCGTATCCAATTATCCGGTATTTCCCGGGATCATGTCCGCGCCGCTATTTGCGCCTTTCGTCTGGATGGGAATGATCGAAAAAGGCAGCGGCGACCTGGTCTGGAAATATTTATCCAAACTATCGGGAGCAACGTATACCGCCTTATCGATTCTGTTCTTGTATCTGACAATCAAGCGACTATTGGATCGGGAAAATGCTCTAATTCTGGCAATGGCGTACGGTTTGGGAACGGCGTTGTGGCCTATTGCCGCACAAAGCCTGTGGCAGCACGGACCCAGCGTGTTTGCCTGGATATGGTTCTTATTGGCGGGTTTTGCTACAGGTGGAGCGGTTTTGTGCCGGACCGTCAATGGAGTCGGGATGGCCGTTCTCTGTGCGGTCATTACTATACGTCACCGACGGGCAGCGGTACCTTTTATCGTCCCGGCCGCGATTCTCAGTTCTATATTGATATTTTACAACATCGCTCTATTTGGATCGTGGAAAGGTGGCGATACAGTTCTACATTCCCTGCATTGGGAATTGGACCGCGTCCAGGGCGGTTCGTGGTCAACTCCCCTGGTTGTGGGACTGGCCGGGCAGTTGATCAGTCCAAGCCGCGGCATATTTATTTTTAGTCCATTTCTTCTTTTCTCGATTTGGGGGATGTGGATGATATGGAGGCGATCTGAATCTGTATGGCGTACCCTCGCATTCACCATTCCCGCCCCGGCGATTATGCTGATCCTTTTCTCCAAATACGCCGTATGGTGGGGTGGAAATTCGCATTACGGTCCTCGCTATCAGATTGAAACCTATCCATTCCTTATTCTATACCTATCCGCCATCATGCCTCAAATCCGGCGCAAAGGGTGGTTATTATTACTCTTCATTCTGCTATTGCTCTATTCCTGTATAGTTCAGTGGATTGGAGCCTTTTGTTACCCCGGGGGATGGGAAACGTATCCCACCGATCTGGCCAATGACAAAGGCCGCTTTTGGGACTGGGGATACAACCAGATTTGGATCAGTGCGAGAAGCGGAATCAAATGGCCTTGGTAATAGAATAAACCAGTCAGCCTGTACCCTTTTCCCGGATTGGGAAAAACAAGACCTTCGTGTACAATGGGGCAACTTTTATCGCAGGAGTCAAAAAGAATGAAACGTATTCTTGGGATTCTTATGGTCGTGATTCTTCCGGTTTCCCTCTCTCATTCCGTTGTGTTGGAAACGATCGATGCCATTGTCAATGATGAATTGATTCTTTCGGGCGAAGTCAACGCCCGGATTTTACTCAAAGCGCAACAATTGGATTTGTTTGTCGTCGAAAATAATGTCCGAAGCCTTCCCAAAGAAACTTACGAAACACTCCGTCCCCAGGTTCTGGCGCAAATGATCGATGAACTCCTGCTCTTGCAGGCCGTTCGAAGCCGTCTCAAACCAGAAAACTTTACCTATCTTCGCGAAGACACCCAACGAAAAACCGATTTTGCCATGGAGCAGTTTCGGACTACGTTAAAAAGCGCCGAGGATCTGGCACAGGAAGAAAACCGGAGAAATATGACCTGGGAAGAAATCCGGCAAGCCACCTATCAGGAAATATACAATGACAACATTCGAAAGATCATCCTCAATCAGATCATTAATCGCCAGGTTGAAGCGCCCACGGCAGAAGAAATCGAGGCTTATCGGCGACAAACTGCGGACAATCCTCCAACCGGAAACGTAAACATTCAGCAAATCCAACTCAATATACCTGCCAACGCATCGCCCGAGGAAGAAAAGTCCATTTTACAAAAAGCGCAGGAGATCACATTGCGTGCCCGTGGTGGCGATCCATTCGATTTTTTGGTTTATCTTTTTTCTCAGAACGAAGACACCAAGAAAAACAATGGATTGATCACGATCGAGAGAGGACAGATCCTACCCGAATTTAATCCGGTTTTTGAATTAAATGTGGGAGATATTACCGATCCGATCCGTACGGCAACGGGATACCACGTTCTTCGCGTAGTTTATAAAGATACGCTGGAAGCCCGTGTATTGGAAGATAAAAAGAAGATCCAGTTTAATAAATGGCTGACCGAACTACGCCAAACTGCAATCATTCAGGAACACGACAGTAAAAGCCTGACGCCAGTTATTCCAAAACAACTCACCAATTGACAACCTGTGTATTATCAGCCGATCGCTTCGGCACGACTCAACTCGGCTTCGAGATCGAATCCGTTATCGAAATCCTCGATTCGGTCTTCCGCCGTTTTCTTGATTTCACCCAATTCGACAAGATTGAAAACAATATTGCCGAAGTCCCGGGAGGAATGGATTCCCCATTCCTCAAACACAAGAATAGCCATTTCTCCAAACCGTTGCTTGGCTAACCGGGCGATTCCCACCAACAATTCCCGGCCGGTTACATGGCGGGGTTTTTTAAAATGACACTGAGTATATCGAAGCGCTTCGAGAACGAAATGATAGGCGATGGGATGATATCGGTGATCCGAATCGGTTACCCAATTCAACAAACGACGTTCATTCATAATTACCCACTCTCTTTATTCCAGAAAGAGATCCCCACTTTTCAATTCCAAACCACCCTTATTATACTTGCAATCCATGAAATCAACAACAGCCGAATTTTTCTGCAAATGGTTCTCAATAGTCCGCGAATCCTTGAACTTACGAATTGGCTCCCGCTACAATAGAGCGATTCTCATAATTATGTGTCTATTCACGTTTTGCAAAAGCCGGAAATGATTGGCTTTTTCGGAGGTGGAGAGTGAAATTGACGCACACACTTTTTAGAACCGCTCTAGAAGATTGACCGAGACGATATGACGGGTATATGTGTTTTCCCCTTTCCCTCACCCTAACCCTCTCCCAGTGGAAGAGGGAATATCCGAGTTCACGAATGGGGAGAGATACCCGGCAATTCCAGACGGTCAGACTACTAGATAACTACGATTTAAAGTGTTGACGAGGAATCCTATGGAAGACACACTTGCGCCATCATTACCGGCAAACGGCGTATCTCTGATCGTTCCCGTTTATAATGAAGCGGCAGGAATCGGCTCCTTCATACGGGAATTGTCAACCTTTATCCAATCCGCCCCATTCCCAGTCGAGGCGATCATCGTAGACGATGGCTCTACCGATGAGACACCGTCGCTTTTAGAGAATGTACCCTTCACGGTAATCCGGCACGATCTTAATCTGGGTTATGGTGCCGCCATCAAAAGCGGCCTATTAAAAAGCCGGCACGAAACGATTGTAATAATCGATGCCGACGGGACTTATCAAATGGAAGATATCACACCGATTTGCCAACAACTCGAACGTTATGATATGGTCGTCGGCGCTCGTACGAGGCCCGACGCTCGTATTCCCTGGATGCGGCGTCCGGCAAAGTGGTTGATCCGTTTATTTGCCGGAAGCATGGTGCGGCAACCGATTCCCGACTTAAATTCCGGACTGCGCGCTATCCGGCGTTCTCAGGTGGAGCCGATTCGACGATTGTTGCCGGATGGTTTTTCCTTAACCACCACGTTGACTATTGCATTTCTTACAACAGGAAAACGAGTTCATTATCATCCCATTCAATACCGTACACGATCGGGAACATCCAAATTTCATCCAATCGTCGATACCTGGAATATGATTCTTCTGATCTTGCGGACGGTAGTTCTGTTACGCCCATTGAACGTTTTTCTCCCCCTCAGTTTTCTTCTTGCCCTATTGGGATTGGGGATCGGCCTTTACAGCAAGTTTTTTACAGAACGGTTCATGGACGCCACTTTTATCGTACTCATGATGGCCAGCGTACAAATGTTCGTACTGGGACTCATTGCCGATCTGATCGTACGGATTCACTTGTGGACTCACTAAGATAGAATCGATCGAATAGGAAGGAAATCCAACGAATGCGCAATTGGCAGAAGTGTTTTTCAATTTCCATCTGCATCGTCTCGATCTGGATGGTTCAACAATGTGGAAACCGTGAACCGTCCATAAAACGTCCGAATCCAAAGCAGGAATTGATTCGTTTCGGCGATCAATCCGTCACGATTCGCGATTTTATGTTGGCATTCCAGGAAACCCTATCGTTCGATTCGCTTCAATTAGAAACACAAACCGCTATACCTCAAACCATTGAGACGCTTGGAAGAAGTCTTGTATTCGAACGCGATCTCGCCCAAAAGGCCCGCGAACGGGAACTGGATCGAATAGAATCCTTTCTGAAAGCGCATGAAACTACTGTGAATGATGAGTTGTATCAGAGAGTGGTACTTCAGGATGTTCTGCAGAAAATTCGAATTCGAGATTCCGATTTGAAACGATTCTATGAGGAAAATCGGGATAGTCTCTATGTCCAACCCGATACTAATAAAATTGTCGTTCAAGGTATCTATGTATTTTTCACCAACCGCTCCCGGGAAGAGGCCGCTTCGATCATCGAACAGGCACGCCAGGAACTGGATCGAGGTACGCCGTTCGAAACCGTGGCGCAAAAATACTCGGATGCCGAACCGCATCTGCGGGGAAAAGAAAATACCCTATTCCTCGGATCGTTCGATCCAGAAATAGCCGAACGGCTGGAATCCCTCCAGGACGGAGAAATCACGGATATTTTTGAGTATAAGAATCGATACTATCTCTTTAAGCGAGTACGATTTATCAAACCGGAATACCTACCCTTTGAAGAAGTACGCAGCACAATCCTGCGCACATTAACTCAGGAACAAACACAAAATGGGGTGTTTCTGCTGATTCAAGAACTCAAGAAAAAGCATAATTTACTGGTGAATCCCGGCTGGTTGGAAAATCCCGAATCGCTGGGGAAAGAGGCAATCATCCTGTCGGTTCCGGGTATCTATGAACTCACTTTAGGCGAATTTCAAACGCTGGCCCGGCAGCAAAGCAAATGGACAATCCTCGAACAACAGAATTTTCTGGATTACCTGGGAGGGAAAGCGGTCTGTCTGGCGGAAGCCAAGAACCGGGGATGGGGAGAAAACGAAGTAGCTCCCGCGGTGGAATTTTGGGACAACCGCCGTCTGGCACAGGATTACATTCATTGGGAAATGGACAGGCAGGTTGAGTTGAGCGAAGAACAGATTCGCGATTATTTTGAACAGAACCGCAGTCTTTTTCGAACGCCTATCTATTACGATATAAGCCGTCTATTCTTTCGCATTTCTCTCAGCCCCACGACACCGCTCTATCAAATCCAATTGCTTCTGGCCAAAGCCAAAACCCAAGCCGAACTGGCGTATGAAGCCATGAAAAACGGGATGTCCTTCGATGAAGCGGCGATTCAATTCGCACAAAGCGAAGATATACAGGTGACTACCGCGGATATGAAAAACATTACGCTGTCCGATCTAAGCCCCCAGGATCAAAATAGTATTGCTCCCTCCGAAAAGACCGCTTTGCAAGAAGGGGAAATCAGCGAACCCAAAGAGATATATAATCTAACCAAGGAACGATATGGATACGAGATTTTTTATATTCGAAAAATGACGCCATCGCGCCCAATGAGCTACGAAGAAGCTCGTAAAACGATTGGTCAACGAGTCGCGCAGGGAATGACCAAACAAATACGCGATCGAATGGAGACCGAATTCTTTTCCAAGCGATCTCCGCTGATTCAAGAAGAGGGGAAACAAGAAGCGATCGAGTATCTATGCCGGTTAATTCCCCGTCCCGACCTTCAGGCGGATATTGCCTATTATGCATCTCCGGCATTGTAACCGGTATTTTAGCAGGCAGAGAATCACAAACGTGCAGGGATACCTATCATGAAAATCTTAATCGCCGCATCGGAAATCGCTCCATTGGCCCAAACCGGCGGATTGGCCGACGTCATGAGAAGCCTGCCTATCGCGCTCCAAGAAAAAGGCGTCGACGTGGCATTGATTATGCCCAAATATCGCATGGTTAAAATCGACGGCGATCCACTGGGAGATATTCAAATACCCGTCGAGGAAAAAATAGTAACCGGCCGCCTTCAACGAACGTTTCTTCCCGGTACCCGAATCCCCGTGTTCCTGATCGAACAAGATCATTATTTCGACCGGGACCAGTTGTATACGGAGAAAGGGCGGGATTATGCGGATAATCTGGAACGTTTTACTTTCTTTTGCCGCGCCATATTGGATACGATTGCCCGCGGCCATTGGCAACCTGATATCATTCATGCCAACGACTGGCAAACCGCTCTACTGCCCACCTATCTGAAAACCTTATTCAAGGATCATGCCGTGCTAGGAAAGATTAAAACGCTCTTTACAGTTCACAATCTCGCCTTTCAAGGGCTTTTCCCGGCATTTCTGTACCCAGTCATTGGACTCGGTTGGGAACATTTTAACCTCAGTGAATTGGAATTTTATAACCAGGTCAACCTGCTGAAGGGAGGTATTGTTTACGCCGACGCCATCAATACCGTAAGCCCCACCTACGCCAAGGAAATCCAAACGCCGGAATTCGGGTACGGTCTGGAAGGTTTATTGCAAGAAAAAAGCGGGAAACTGACCGGCATCTTAAACCGGATCGATACGACGCAATGGTCGCCCGATAACGATGAATATTTAGTCTTGAATTACAATTACAAATCTGCCGCCGAAGGCAAAACCCAAAACAAACAGGCGCTGCTCGATGAATTTAATCTCCCCCACCCTAAAACACGACGCCCTTTGATCGGTCTGATATCCCGGCTGACCTATCAAAAGGGGTGCGATCTGGTATCTTCCGTTCTCCCAACACTCATCCAGCGTGGAGTTCAGATCGTTGTTCTGGGCACTGGCGATCCTAAAATTGAAAACACATTTCGCGCGTTGGAAAAACAATTCCCCGAATCCTGCGGTGTTCGCATTGCATTCGATCCTCCTTTGTCTCACCGGATCCAAGCCGGAGCCGACTTGTTGCTCATGCCCTCCCGATTTGAACCGTGCGGTTTAAACCAAATGTATTCCCTACGTTATGGAACCATTCCGATCGTTCATTCCATTGGTGGACTGGCGGATACCGTTATTGACATCGATCAAAACCCCGACGGAAATGGATTCACATTCGATGATGAATCGCCCGAGGGCTTAATGGAAGCCTGCGATCGAGCGATCCGTCATTTCGATAACGATTCGGCATGGAATTCACTCACAGCCCGGGTCATGCAGTTAAATTTTTCCTGGGATCGCTCCGCTGAAGAATATATCCAATTGTACCGAAAGTTATTAACCTGATTCAGAGATTGCCGAAGAAGAAAAGGAATTTCAGAAATATGGTCTCTTCCAATCCTATCTTTTTACATATTCT
>CAZFOX010000102.1:0-9060 GCA_964520565.1 uncultured bacterium
TCTGATCCCGGGCGTTATGAGGATTGGTGGGACCGGCGATGGCTCGGATTTTTTCTACGGCGTCCGGGCCTTGATACACGATGGCTTTGACTTTCCTTTTCCCCGGATCGTTGGGATAGTGGATGAATCCCCGGATGTAATCCAGCAGGGAGGGATAGAATATCTTGTCGCGATGCTCCGCGTAATGCTCTTCGGCCAACATGCGGGAGACATTGACGACTTTGGTTCCCGCAACGCGTAAACCCGTGTGAAACTCGGAGAGTTGGGTCATTACGTATCCGGTTAACGATAAGATCAACGCGTCGGGTTTGATCAGTACGAGGGTCTGGTCGAGTTCCTTATTTCTCATGGGGTACTCCTTCTAAAGGGATCTAAATTCCGATTGGAATTGGAATACTTCATTATCCAAAAATGGATAAATCGATCCGGCCGCTCTCTGCAGGTAATGAACGATCCGGGATGGCACGTTTACCGGGGATGGATACACTCGGTAGCGGTATATTGGAAGGATATTGTATCCATCGAACGAAAAACCGGAAACCTTTCTGCGGTAAGAGTTCTTGTCCGGCCGGCAAAAAGGGATAAAATATTTCATACACGACGGGTTGAATCCATTTAATCTTCACGAGAATTGGCTAGAATAACAGTCTCATTGAAGAGTGTTTGGCAGTACGATTCAAGGCGGCGTAGCTCAGCTGGTTAGAGCACACGGCTCATATCCGTGGCGTCCGGGGTTCAAGTCCCTGCGCCGCTACCAATCGTCCATCCTGGCGGAAATATAAACGTTTAGAGCGATTCTCAAAAGTATATGTGTTAATTCCGCGCTCCATCTTCGAAAAAGCCAATCATTTCTGGCTTTTTCGAAACGCGAATATGCACGTAATTTTCAGAATCACTCCATTATTACCGCTTATCAAATATACCATCATGTCGAAATCGTCGGACTTGTTCGAAACGGCATCCCTTCTCATTCCGGGCGGTGTTAACAGTCCGGTGCGCGCCTGGAAATCGGTCGGCGGAATCCCCTTTTTCGCCGTCCGCGGCAAGGGTTGTACGCTGACGGACGAGGACGGACGAAATTACCTCGATTACGTTTGCGCCTGGGGGCCGTTGATCCTCGGTCACGCCCATCCCGAAGTAATAGCAGCCGTCGAGGAAGCGGCGCGGGAGGGAACCGCGTTTGGCGTTCCCACCCGGCGCGAAGTGACGTTGGCGCGTATGATTGTCGAGGCCGTACCCTCGATCGAAAAATTGCGCCTGGTCAACTCCGGCACCGAAGCCACCCTCAGCGCCATTCGCCTGGCGCGGGCGTATACCAACCGCTACAAGATCGTGAAAACGATCGGCGGCTATCACGGCCATCACGACGCCCTTCTGGCGTCGGCCGGTTCGGGAGTCGCCACACTGGCCATTCCCAGTACACCCGGCGTACCCGAATCGGTCGTCCAGGATACCGTCCTGGTTCCCTACAACAATATCGACGCGACTCGCGAAGCCTTCACTCGTCACGCCGGCCAGATCGCCGCGTTGATCGTGGAACCGGTGGCGGGAAACATGGGCGTGATTCCTCCCCAGCCGGGCTATTTGGAAACCCTTCGCGTTCTCTGTACTGAACACGGCGCGTTACTGATCTTCGACGAAGTCATGACCGGTTTCCGTCTCGCATACGGCGGCGCGCAGGAACGCTATGGCGTGTTGCCCGATCTGACTACCCTGGGCAAGATCATCGGCGGGGGCATGCCCATCGGCGCGTACGGTGGCTCGGCGCAAATTATGAACCGTATCGCTCCCGAAGGCGACGTGTATCAGGCGGGAACACTCTCCGGCAATCCGGTCGCCACGGCCTGCGGGATCGCCACCTTGCAACTCCTGCGAAGCCACGGTTTCTATGAAGACCTGGAAAAGAAATCTCGCAAGTTGATCCGGGGACTGCGGAAGGGGGCGGACGAAGCGGGCGTTCCCGTTCAGATCAACGCGGTCGGTTCCATGATCACCCTATTCTTCTCCGGCAATCCGGTCACCGATTTTGCCTCGGCCAGCGCCTGCGATAGCGGTTGTTTTACAACGTTCTGGCGCAGTATGCTGGAACAGGGCATCTATCTGCCCCCCTCGCCTTTCGAAGCCTTCTTCCTTTCCAGCGCCCATTCCAACCGCGATATCGATAAAACCATCAATGCCGCTGTCAACGCGTTTAAAGCGGTATCGAATCGCGAATAAGGACGATTCGTCCTACCGCATCCACAACTTGCGGTCCAGCGTTCGATATTGCACCGCCTCGCTGATATGTTCGGGATTGATATCTTCGCTGCCGGCCAGGTCGGCGATCGTCCTCGCCACTTTGATCACCCGGTCGTACGCTCGGGCGGATAAACCTAGCCGTTCCAATCCCGCCCGCAATATATCGCGAGTGGTTTGATCCATCGGGCAGAATTTTTTGATATCTTTGGGGTGCATGTGAGCGTTGCAAAATATGCCCGTCCCGCCAAATCGGGCGTTTTGCTTGTTTCGCGCCTGGATGACCCGTCCCCGAATGACGGAGGAAGGTTCGCCGTTTGCCGGCGCGTGAAGATCGTCGAAGGATACGCTGGGAACCTCTACGTGAATATCGATTCGATCCAACAACGGGCCGGATATCTTGGATACGTACCGATTGATCTGGCTGGGTGTGCACTGGCAGGGTTTGCGGCTGTCTCCGTAATATCCGCACAAACATGGATTCATCGCCGCCACCAGTAAAATTCGGCTTGGGAACGTAAGAGAACCGGAAGCGCGTGAAATCGTCACTTTACCGTCCTCAAGCGGTTGGCGCAGATTCTCGAGCACGTTTCGCGAAAATTCCGGCATCTCATCCAAAAATAAAATCCCATGATGGGCGAGGCTCACTTCGCCCGGCCCGGGAATGTGCCCTCCTCCGATCAGTCCGGCGTCGGACACCGAATGATGCGGCATTCGAAAAGGGCGCGTGGCGATAATGGCCTGATCGATGGGAAGCGAACCGTGTATGCTGTGAATCTTGGTCGTTTCCAGTGCCTCCTCAAAACTGATGGGCGGCAGGATGGTCGCCAGTCGTTTCGCCAGCATGGATTTCCCGGAACCCGGAGGGCCGATCATGATGATATTGTGCCCTCCCGCCGCAGACACTTCCATCGCCCGTTTCACATGCTCCTGGCCTTTGACTTCGGAAAAATCGATATCGTATTGAGAGGCCTGGCTGAAAATGGTCTCTGTATCAATGCGGCATGGCTGGATGGTGTTGCCATCGTTCAAAATCTCCAGCGCATCGCGCAGAGAAGACAGCGGGTAAACATCGACCCCATCCACCACGGCGGCTTCTTTCGCATTCCCCTTCGGAAGCAGCAACCGTTTGATTCCTTCTTTCTCCGCCTTGATGGCGACCGGCAAGGAACCTCGCACCGGCCGAAGCGTCCCATCCAACGCCAACTCTCCCATGAAGAGGCTTTTTTCCAAGGATTCCAATGGAACGAGTCCGGAACCGGCCAAAATCGCGACGGCGATGGGGAGGTCGAGCGCCGACCCTTCTTTGGGGATATCGGCGGGTGCGAGATTCAACGTCATCCGCTTCACGGGATACGAAAACCCGCAATTAACCAGCGCCGAACGAACGCGTTCCCGGCTCTCTTTAACCGCCAGATCGGGAAGCCCCACAATGGTGATCCCCGGCTGACCGGGGGCGAGATCCAACTCCACCTCCATAATATACGCGTCGATTCCAATCGTTGCGCTGGATAATACCCGGATGTACATCGATATACGCGCTCCATTCCGTTTGATGGTACAAGATAGACGTTTATAAAGTAATCATTGTGTTCAGCCTTGAATGGGCGTAATACGATAGCCCGGGCTAACGGCTTGGGTGAACTTTAAGAATACACGAAATGAAGTATCTTTTCTATTGCAGTATAGAAGAATCAAAAAAACGCGAAGGGCAGAATCGCTCCTGCCCTTCGCAGCAATGCACAAATTGAATCGATTCTGGATTACGGCGTGGTCGCAAACAACCGGCCGGCATATCCAGTCTGCAAATCCAGACGGTATACTTCCAGGCGGTCGACCAGTATGGTTGCTGCCGATTCGCCCTTCCCCAAAACCTGAAGAATCGGCGTCACAATCCCCGCCGCATTCGAAGGACACACCAAAATCAACGTCCTCTCGCCGTCCACCATGCGCACCGAAGTGGCGGGAATGTGGGTGGCGATCGATCCATCGGCGTGTTCGCCCGTGCTGAGATTTCCCTTCAAAGCGGCCAAGGCCACGCTGGCTCCCGCATCCCGGGCGCGCACCACCGCGCGAAGCAACAACGGCGCACCGTTCGTCTGCACCGGCTGCGCGGCGTGAATAAACGCCACCTCGCCCGGATCGGCGGTGAACTGCAATCCGACCTTATCCTGCGAGGAAGGAATCGATGAACCGACAAAACTGTTGGCCGTCGCCTCGCCGGGAACCGCGGTACCGAATCCGCCGGGAATGGCCGTCCAGCCGTTGGAAGCCAGGTTGATTTGATCGAATTCATATAAGATGGCGAGCGACGGTTCGGCGGCTTGCGTAGCTAGGCCGCCTCCCCCGATAACCGCCCCGAACAGCCCGCCGGTATAGGCCGCCGCCGCTTCCAACTTTACGACATCCACCCGGTCGATAAATACATTGACAGTTCCTTCCAGAGACGCCGCCGCCGCCACCTGGATAACCGGCGCCACCCAATTCGAGGTATCGGGTTCGTAGACCAATGTTAATTGCGCCTCGCCCGCTACAAATTCTTCGGCCGTTGCGGGAATATTCGTGGCGATGCTGCTATCCACCGCTTCTCCCGTAGAGAGGTTCCCTTTTAACGCGGCCAGCGCAACCGCCGCTCCCGCTGCATCGGCCCGGACTGACATTCGAATCAACACCGGCCCTCCGCCCGTATCCACCGGCTGGACGGCGTGAATAAACGCCACCTGTTTAGGCTGAACCGAAATCAACAGACCCACCTTATCCAGCGAAGAAGGAATTCGCGATCCGATAAAGCTGTTGGCGGAAATCTTTCCGGCGGGCGCGCCTCCAAATCCGCCGGGAATTTCCTTCCACCCGTCGCCCGCCAGGTCGATCTGATCGAATTCATACACGGCGATAGGTTCAATGCGGGACGGCACGGCAGATGTCGGCGTCGGCGTGGGAACCGGGGTCGGCGTCATCGTCGGCGTGGGGGGAACCGCTACCGGTGTGGCGGTGGGTGTCGGCGTCTCCTGCGCGGACGGTTGGCCGCTTCCCCGCAACTCCACCGTTACATCCGGATTGTTCACATCCGTGGATTTTATTCGCAACACGCCCGCAAAATTCCCTTCCTGCTGCGGTTGGCATTGAACCGTGACGGGATACTGCCCACCCGGTGAAACCAGCCGGTTCAAACCGTCGTGACGGAACCATTCCGAATTCGTTCCCTCCAGCGAAATACTTAAAACGTTCAGATCCGCATTACCCGAATTGGAAATGACTAAGGTTTTTTGGGTGATTTCCCCGGTGGGAACCGAGCCGAAATCGAGCACGGCGGGAACGGCGATCTTGCCTTCCTGAAGCACGTAGGTTCCCGACCGGAACGCAATGGGATGGTTGAGTTCCACTTGCGCCGGAACGACCGCATTAAGCGATCCGCCGACAAATGCCAGTTTGTCGTCCGTCAATGTACCTTCGACCAGAAGGAATTGTTTCTGCTGGGTGTCGATAGTACGGAAGATGACACGCTTATCGTCGCCCCGGAAAGTGGGACGGCTCAGCATCCCGGTGTTTGGCATTAGAATACCGATTTTCTTCTCGGCAAATTGGAACAAGGCTGTTTGATAAACCGCCTGCTCTCCCTCGCCGGTTACCAAATCCGCCAGCAGCAGATTATCGTCGGTATGGGCGAAAATGGGATTGCCGAATTGCGTGTCCGATTGAGGCGGCAAAACCATCCCGCATTGCAGATCGGCAAGACGCACGGAATAGAGGCCCCAGGCATCCTTTGTCCCCCCGGAAGCGAGCGGGATTTTCTGAACGGCGTCAAATAGCAGATAATCGCCTCGGAAATTGAAGGTCATGACGTCGGCATAACTGAGATCGACCGTGCTGGCATATTCGCTGTTGAGTGGAACGCGCAAGGGAATGGTTTTGACAGCCTTGGTGGTATCTTTCTCTTTCAGATCGATGAGGTAAAGATTGTTATCGTAATTGATAGTCGTATATGCTACGAATCGCTGCCCCATATCCATCGCGATGGTTCGCACAACGCCGATGTTCGTGATGTTCTGTTCCTGGAAACCGTTGGTGATTACGATGTTGTTGATCGCGTCCACGTACAACGCCCATTGTCCGTCGCCCGATACGGCGGGACGGGTGCTGGCGGCCAGCCGCTGCGTCAGCAGCAGATTCTGATCGGCCCCGCTTTGATCCGTTCCGTGCAGGAAAAGATTGTAATACACATCGTTCCGGATGGGATCCATCCCGTACATATAGTTGCCTGCCAGAAAGATTATCATTTCGTCGCCCTGCACGACCTGGCCGGGTGTGGAGGGCGGTTGGCTTGGAGTCGTCGTTTCCGTTATGCCCACCGCGTCCGCGGCTTTTTGGCAGGCCTCCATCTCGGCGCTCCCGTCGCCGTAAAGGTCTTTCGCGGCTGTTACCATGGCCAGACGGAAATCGATGAACTGGCTGCGTTGGGTCAGGTATTCATTTCTCGCGCGGTAGGTGATCTTCTCCGCCTTCTCTTTCCCGATGGCGTACGCCCCGCCTTCCGTGAGAAGATACAGCATGTAACTGGGGATGCCACAATTAATATGTACTCCGCCTTGATCGTGATCGACGGGCAGCGACCGGTACTCCGCCATCACCGCCGGATTCCGATCGGTCACTTTGGGATTGCCGGGTTGCGACATATCCCGCATGGCGATTTTATCTTTATTCACGCCAAAGGGTACGATATCCTCGGCTAACAACCAATCTTCCCGGTCGATCATACAGGCGAAAAAGTCGGAAAGGGCTTCATCCAGAGCGCCCGACTGGGTTTCGTAAATCAATCCCGCTTCGAATCCCGTTACCCCGTGGGTATATTCGTGCGCGACGATATCCATGCCGTGGGGCAGTTTTCCTCCACCTAGATTGTCTCCATCGCCGAAGAACATCATGTTCATGGCCGGATTCCAACAGGCATTCTCGTTATGGGTTTGGCCGATCTGATCGCCCGCCGGCCAGCGGAAATGGATGGCAAAATCGATATTCAATCCCTTGTTATCGATAGAATTGCGGCCGTAGGTCTGTCGGTAATAATTTTCGATAATCGGATAGTAATACATCAGGGTGACGCAGGCGGGGTCCCATTGGTTCAATCGATCGGTGTCGATTCGTATAAATTGAGCGCCCTCCTGCCGGGGATCCTGGTTCTTGAAATCCAACCCCAGAATCACCCCTTTCAACTTATTCACATCCGGCGGCTGCGAGTTTGCCGGATCGTACATGGGCAGGGTGGTGTCGATCGCCGAATATTTACCACTCCACTCCCAGCAGTTAAACGACCGGTTCTGCCCCACAAGATCGGGAGCGGTGGCTTTCACATTGGCCGAAACGACTTTGTTATAACGGTGCACGATGGAGCCATCGGTCACCGAGACGAAAATCTCCCAGGCTTCCGCATAACTCGGCAAGAGTTCCACATTCCAACATAAAACCGGCTGTCGCCCCAAATCCCAATAGACCATCCGTTGAACTTTAGGCTCCCGCAGACCCGGCCCTTGTTGCCCGATTGCCTTCCTGGCGGCTTCGATGGCCTGTTTCTGGCCAATAACCGGATCGCCATCGGGGATATTCTGCGGGGTGGGCGCGTAGACGCCGGAAATCTGGAACGGTTCCTGCTCGGCATTGAAATGGACGCCGAGTTCCGCCCCCCAAACCGGTGCGCCTCGATACTGTTGCTGAAGGATCACATGCGTCATGCCCAGTTCGTCGGTCGAAACATTCTCCGCAAAAAACTCCTGCGCCGGATTTTGGATATTGAGAAGCGCCGGGATCTGCCCCGCCAGCACCAACGCCATTCCACCGAAATCTCCCCTCTGGCGGGCTTCCTGATATTCCAGAGAATCCTCCACCAGTTTCTGCAGATCGCCGTCCAGATACCGGAGCGTTTGCGATAAATCGTCGTTCACAAACGAGGCTTCATCCCCTAATTTCTTTTTCAGGTCTGCAATGGCCTGCTCGCGACTGGAAAGAGAGGGATTCGCCAATCGCGCCTGGCTCCCGGCGATCCAGTTCGAACCCGGTGGATTCGTCAATTGTTTTTTAAACTGATGAATGCCCGCATGAATCTGCTGGCCCGCCTGCACCGGAGTCTGAGGTGCGATTCCAAGTTTTCCGGCATTGGCGTTTGTCTGTGCCGGATTGGTGGGTTGGGTATACTTCGTAAGGATACGGTTGGTAACCGGGTTTTGAGAAAGCGAATTGTTGGCGTTTAATAATTCCCGGTTGAACGAGGCGGCGTTATATCGATCTTCACTCGGGCGAACCGGAATAGATGAAGGCACCGTTAACCAAATACCGGCCAGAACACAAATAACCAGACCAGCGGCGATCCCTATACGGCCTGAAAAATGGCTCATCGTTTAACACCCTCCCTTTATTAATCGATAAAATTTTTCAATTTCCCATTCACCAAAATCTAAAAGTGGAAAATTCCTCCTTATAATTGTGCTTGCTGATTGAGGAAAAAACAGAGTGGTTTTATGTTTTTTTCATGGAGAATATCGAAATGTTTGAAATACAAGGTTGGAATATCGTATATATATATGAATTGCTTGATTTATTCAACCGCTTTTTTCCTAAAAACCCATCGGGCGATTTCTATCGATAAGGACAAATCACTTGGCGTTTACTTATCAATGTTATACACTACTTACCGTTCGGTAATTTACCTAACGGAAGGTAAAGAATGAATGATGGTTAATTTAGCACAACCTATTCAAAACAATGGAGATACGCGGGAACATATCGCGATGGTGGCAACCCACCTGTTCTCCCATCATGGCTATGAAGCCACCA
>CAZFOX010000102.1:9070-10779 GCA_964520565.1 uncultured bacterium
CGAGGCGGCTGGTGTCACCAAGCCGGTCCTTTATTACTATTTCCACAGCAAGGAAAATCTGTTTGTCACTCTGATTCACGAAGCGTACGAGTTCTTTTATCAGGCGTTGGAGAAAATCATTCTTGGCGAAGGCACATTTCATGAACGTTTACAAAATCTTACCGAAATGTATTTTTCCCTGAGCCGGGAGTATGGAGATTCAGTTCGCTTGATCTATATGACCGCTTTCGGCCCTCGCCGGATTCTTCCGCCGGTCGATATTTTTGAACTGGAAAAAAAACATTTTTCTTATCTGGAACGTTTATTTGAGGAGGGTATCGCAAAAGGGCATATCCGCAATGTATCGATCGATTCCATCACGCATCTGTTTTTGGGATCGATCAGCATATATATGCAAACCCTTCTTTTTACTCCTGAACCCATTCCGGATAACGTCGTCGATATCATCCTGGACTTAGTCTTTCACGGCATTGGAGGCGAAAAACAATGAAATGGTTGTGGCGTGTGGCAATGTATTTGTTTTTGCCGGTCTTCTTTTTCGGAGGGTTGTACGGTCTATCGCTGATCCCCTCGAGCTCGGCGCAAAAAGCCGGCGAAGATCCGGTCAAGGAAGCGCCCTTAAAGCGAATCAAAGTGATGGAAGTAATTCCCCAATCCCTGGAAGAAACGATTCTGCTTCCGGGAACGGTTGAGGCTTACGCCGATGTAAACATTGGCGCGGGAATACCGGGCATCGTGGAAGCCGTCTACGTCAAAGAGGGCGACCGCGTAACCAAGGGACAGGAACTATTCCAAATCGATCTTCGTTCGCGGCAGGCGCGCCTGTCGGATGCCAAAGCCGCCCACGAACTGGCGGTGAAAAGCCTGGAACGCAAGAAAAACCTGCGCCAGCGCGGCGATGTTACGATTCAGGAATACGACGAAGCTACCGCCCAGGAACAACAGGCAGCCGCCATTCTCCGATCGATGGAAGTGGAAGTATCGCTCGGCCATGTCTACGCTCCGATGGACGGCATCATCGACCGGATCGAGGCAGAGGTAGGCGAATATATGCATGAAGGCACGCTCCTAGCCCGTCTCTTGTCTCTCGACCGGGTTAAAATCACGGTCGGCGTCCCGGAAAAATACGCCGCGGCCGCGGCTCAAGAGAAAAAAGCCCAGGTTCATCTGGAGGCATTAGGCCGGATTCAAGAAGCCGTTCTCGACCGGATTGCCTTCGAAGCCAATTCCCAAACCAACACCTTCGAGGCAACGCTGGTTCTGGATAATAGCAATCACTCCATTCGCCCGGGCATGATCGTTCGGGCGGAAATCGTCACCAAACGATTGCCGGACGCCTTGATGATCCCCCTGTTTGCCCTGGTCAAACGGGAAACCGGCATGGTCGTTTTCGTCGAAAAGGATGGCGTGGTCTCCACTCGCCCGGTAAAAATGGGCGCTTTCCAAAAGCAGATGGTGGAGATTCCGGAAGGACTTAAGCCGAACGAACACATCGTGATTGTCGGACAGCAGGATCTGGTCGACGGGCAACGTGTAGATGTGATGGAAAAGTCCCTGGCCTTGGATACGATTCCACAGGGAGAAGCGAAACAATGACTTTATCGGAATTCAGCGTTCGCAACCACACCACCGTTATCGTCTTGATTGGGATCATGATCGTGTCGGGCGTCTATGCGTACGTCACGCTGCCGCGTGAATCGTTCCCGGAT
>CAZFOX010000103.1:0-10751 GCA_964520565.1 uncultured bacterium
TCGGCGGACTGCGCCGAGAAACCGATATGGCGGATTTTCCCCCGTTCCCTGGCCTGCACGAATGTCTCCATCGCTCCACCCGGGGCGAAGACCTGATCCAGTTCCTCCATTTTTGACAGGGCATGCAGTTGATACAAATCGAAACGATCCGTGCGCATTTTGGCGAGCGAAGAATGCAATTCCCGTTCGGCGCCCTCGCGATCCCGGCACGTCGTCTTGCAAGCCAGAAACACTTCATCGCGGAACGGTTCCAGCGCCGGTCCCAACCGGTCTTCCGCGTTGCCATACGAGGGGGCGACATCGAAGTAATTCACGCCCCGCGCCACGGCCTCGGCGACCACCCGGTTTGCATGATCCTGTTCCGCGTTCATCACAACGATTCCACCAAAGCCAATGATGGATAAAGAAGGCTCTCCCGCGCGATACGTTCTTTGGCGAAGATCGGCCGAGCGGCGTTTTTCCACACAGGAACAACCCGCACCCAAGCCGGTTAAACCCAATCCGGTCAACGCGGTCTTTTGAATAAATTCTCGCCGTTCCATCGAAATCGCTCCCTGTGTTTTATATGTCCAGACGCTTTGATTCCTAAAATCGCAATCGGTCAGTCGGAAATAAACCTCTGTGAGTATATTATATTTCCATCTTGTATTTATACTACGAGACACCTCCTTTCCCAGGATGTACCTTCTTAATCGATCCAGGAAAGTGAATGCTGAAACGGCTGCCATCTCTCGCTACGGGTATATAGCATGAGCACCAATTCATCTTCCGCATTTCCTCTTCATCCCCCAAGAGATACCGCTCGGATTCTTGGATGGCTACTCTATCGCCTCCTCCTGACGATTGTATTTACGATAATCCTCTATCAGCTGGGACAATGCCGATGGCTGCTTCCCTATGTGGGCGACGGCCATTACACGGAAGAACTCGCTCTCAAAGGATGGACGGTGTTAATGCATTCGTCTTTAACTACCTTAATGCACCGTCTGGTGGTAGTCGTCATGGAGCCTTTCGGATGGCGTGCCTGGTACGCCATCTCGCTCAGCAGCGCCTTGGCAGGCAGCATCGCGTTACAGGTGTTGTTCGCCTTGCGCCGGAATCCCGTCTTTCTCCTGATCAATATTGCTTCAGGATCGTTTTTGGTGTTTGTGGGCGAGGTGGAAAGTTACGCCTGGGTTAATTTATGCCTTTTGTCGACATTCCTGGCCGTCGAGCGATATTTGGAAGGAAAATGGCGATTCTGGCCTGCGGCGGTTCTTTTTTTTCTGGCCGCGCTTTTTCATATGCTGGCGCTCTTTTATCTGCCTCCGTTGTTTTGGATCATGCGTCGCTTCCCCCGATTGAAACCATGGGAATTTCTCGTTCCTTTTCTCGGTTTCGTGTCGCTCTCGGTCGCCATTCTTCTTCTCTTCCCCCGAGAGGGATTGGATCTGGATTTGGGGCGCCTGACGCCTCTCTTGCAGATCAACCGCAAGGGACAATTATTTACTTTTTTCTCGCTCGCTCATTGGGAATTGTTATCGTATTTCCATTGGAAAAGCAGTTTTATGCAATGCCTTCCCATCGAGATCCCCCTGTTGATCTTCCTCTGGAAACGTATTAACACTCCCTTGAAAACCTATCTCTATTATTGTTCCTTAATGGGTCTTCTATGGACGACTTTCTGGCATCCCGATCTGGGGCGGCTGGATTGGGATTTGTTCAGCCAGGCATTCATCCCCATTCACGTCCTTCTTGGAATGTTAGTCAGTGAACGGTTGAATCCCCCAAGACCATGATCGAAGATGTCGTGCAAGGTATGCAATTATATACATACTACACATGTACGCGCGCTGGGAAAAATGGGAAAAACCGACTCGCTCACTGGACAGAGAAACGATTTTAAGAGAATAATAGAACGGAAAGAGAAAGACAGAAACGATCGAGAGATTGTTTATCGAATCACGCCACGAGGAGAGAGGCTTTATTATGCAAGTAGAAGGTCTTCTCATTCAGGAAAAACGCGAAAACGACATTCACCACATCAGCGCGATCGGCGATCTTATTATCACCAACGCGCAGGGATTGCAACGCCATATCGATCAAGCCCTAAAGGAAGGGGCGAAAAATATCCAGTTGGATTTTTCGCGGATCCAGTATATCGATAGTTTTGGGATCGGCGTTGTGGTTAAGACCAAATCGGAAGTGGATAAAAAGCGGGGACGGTTTCGCGTGGTAGTGAATCCAACGCTCCAAAAGTTATTTGAAAAATGCCACCTGGATGAATACATCGACCTGCAAACGCAAGAAAACCAGGCAGAAGATTGTTTATCCGAGGATACTCAGTAGATTCATTCCGGAAAATCGCCACAGTAGGAGGAGACAACAATTCCATCCGATTTTGAATCCGGTCAATTGAAAACGCTAATAAAAAACCGTTTCCTTGATAGGGAAACGGTTTTTTCAATCCAATTCGAGATTTAATAAAAACTTATTTCCGCTTTCCTTTTCGAGATTCCTGTTCTTCCAGAAATCCACGCAATTGACCCTGCTTTTGATTCAAGGCAATGGAAATATCATGCCAGAGAGTGCGGAACGAGCTGAGCCGAATGGGCACTTCCTTTTTCAAGATTCCCAGCGAAGGCGTTTCGGATATCAACTTTTTAATGTCTTTCCATAAATCGAATATTTTGTTCGGAACGGTTAGGGTCAAAAACTGCGAGCGGCGAGTAATTTCCACCTGCAATTTTCGAAATTCCTGTTCTTCTTCGGCCGTAACCGCCTCCGATTCCAGGGCCTTATCAAAATATACCATAAACTTCTGCCAGAGTTTTTCAAACTCCTGCAGCCGCTGCATCAACACTTCCGGTGGAACTCCAGTAACCATGAAGGAATGCCTCTAATTCGTATTCGGCACGGCTCCCATAAGCAATATGCTTCACTCATCCGTTTTCTTTTGTCAATCATCCTAATCGATCTTCACAAAAGTGTATACGGATATTCACTCTTTTTTAAACCACCCTAAGGTAATCGTCACAAAAAGAGCAAACAAAATTACCGCAGCGCCGCAACCGATGTCAATATACTCGATGAACGTCATAACGATATCACTCAGTCCCGTCCTTGTATCTGCGAGGACTTAAGAAAATCAAACGTATCCATATCGGATGTCAGATCCCGAAAGCAGGATCGATTTATTATTTTTCACCCCAATTGAAATAGAATTCGCCGAATTGGGATTCAACCTGCTTTACCCCCCGCATGAATTTATCCCACCCTTTCAATTTCCGGGCTTCTTTGATTTCAAAGAGCAGTTCCGAATTGATCTTCAGGGATTTTTTCAAATTATCGTATCCATCGGATATCGCCCGTTCGCGATAGAGGATATCGTATGCGTCGCTTTCTCCATAAATAACGAACGCTTCCGCAGCCATCCGGAATAGCTTAAACGATTCCTTCGCCTTTTTGTGAACCTTTACCATCGTTTTCGGCGGTTTTAAGCCAATCACGTTTTCTTCGAGCAACTCAGCGTTGACTTTCAACGTATTGACCGACATATTCCCCTGCAAAACCCGATACATTTCCATTTGAGTTTCATCGAGTTTATGTTCGGTCAGGCGGCTAGCCAGGAGTAAACGTTTGGACATATTCCCCAGAAAACCGAATTCCTGGAAAACATTATTCATTTGGTTGAGATTCTTTTCCAGTTCCGTCAAGAACTCGTTTTCGTCAGCCGCCAATTGTGTAGCAACCAGCAATCGGGGCGCTTCGCGATCCAGCCGCCGCACGTAGGTGGCAATATCCGTAAAATTCTCACCTTGAATGGCATTCCGAAGCATTTGTAAATCCGTAGCGAGATCCCGGTACCAATCCTTATAATACTGGTTCGCGCCCGCTTCGTCTGCCTGTTGCAGAATGCTGGCGATTTCGTCAGTATGTTGCTTGGATTCGGAAATGATCGCGGAAGGCAAAGCCACCACGGCAGAAGAAGTATTCAGAAACTTTTGATAGATATCGGAATAAGGAGTTTCCACTCCCGGTTTCTTCAAGGTGTTGAAGGTTTCCTTAATCTGTTCTTTTTGGTTGGGTACAACGCCGAGAACGCCATTTTTTTCATAGGGATGAACTGCCACTTGCAGTTCTTTCGCCATGATGGAGCGGTTGCGTTGTTCGAGACGCCTTCGAGCCCGTTCCGCGGTTTGCTGGCAATCCGCCGCCACCGAATAGGCCGCCCGCCAATCCTTTAAGGCGATCTTTTGTTCCAGTTCGGGAATGGAATCGAGCAGATCTAGTTTGATTTGGCGGCCGTCGGCATCCATGGCATTTTCGCCCATCCAATCCGCGGTTTGACGAAGATCGGTAAGAACTTGGGTTAATTCCTGGTTCATCCCATTGAAAGCGGCATTTTTCGCTTCATCCGCCTTGGCGGCATATTCATATGAGGCCTTGAAACTTTCGTCAATCTGCTGAACCTTGGCTTCCGCAAGATTCGTTAAAAATGATTCGTATGAAGCGGGAGTTTTTTCGGGAGCGAGATGGTATTCCAGATTCTCGCGCACGCCCTCCAGATCGCGAAGCAAGCGAAAACTTCGTTGTTTCCAGGTGAAATTTTCCGCCTTATCGGCCCAATTGGCGGATTCGATGGCCGTTTCGTTGGCCACGGCGAAATCCTGGTTCTTCTGAGCCGCTTCGGCTTTATTCAGGAAAGCCAACGCTTCTTTCATTTCCGCTTCTGAATAGGTCATTGCTTCGGCGGCCAGCGCGGAATCGGTTTTTTCCTTCGCCGTCATGACGAGGTTGTTCAAAGCCCGTTCCGATTTCTGAACCGTCTCGATCGAGTTTTCGTAAGCGTTTTTGAATTGATTTTGTTGAAGAAGACGAACGCATTCCTCGCGCGATTCAAGCGCCTTGCGATACGCGAGAGGACTCAATCGATCCTGCTCGGCGCGCCGGGCCACCGCGAGAAAATCGTCCGCCTTACGAAGGTTTTGATCGGTTTGTAATTGATAAGCTTTGGCTTCGGAATCCTGAGCGGCCTTGATGGCGGATTCCGCATTCTGAATGCTGGAGAGGAATTTTTTGGCGGCTTGATCTTTTTCCGCCGCCGATTTCAAGTTGGAAGCATTGGCAAACTGAACGCCAACCCATTCCGGCGCGCCCGCCGCTTTTGCACTATTCATCGCCTGGTCGGCCTGAGCGATATATTGGGCAACCGATCCCGCGAGCGATTCCAAAGCGCTTTGTACAACGACCGCCGCATCGGGAGAACCGGCGACTACGGCTTCGTATTCCCCATTTTTCATTTTGTCGCGCAAATCCTGAACTTTCGTCAGGGCTTGTTTATAAGCATCGGCCGCGTACTGCGATCCACCTTGGCCGTGCAGCACGGAAAACGGTTGTTCCACGGTATTCAAAGCCAACTGCGCTTTTCCCCGGCGAGCGGCGTCGACGGCCTGGCCGCTGGCTTTTTCGGCCTGACGCGCCGCATTAAAAGCCGACACAAAATTTTCCTGCTTCAGCAACTCTTCCGATCCGGCAATCGCTTCGCGGACTTGCGAAACGAACGAAGCGGCATATTGCTCCGCTTCCTGTTCGATGGCTTTTTGCAAATTGGCCTTAGACACATCGATCAGTTGTTGCGCTTGCTGACCCACGGCTTGAAACGCTTCCCGTAAGGCGGCTTTTGCCTGATCCGATCCATTGATGGCGCCGGCAAAATCCGACGATTGCAGGGCTGTCTGACCTGTCTGAACCGAAGATTCGGCACGTTGAATGGCGGAAGTAAACGCCTCCACTCCCTGGAGGTTCAATTGTTTGGCTTGCGCGATTTGTTCGCCAACCTGGCGGAGAATATCGCCGGCCGCTTTTTCCTGAGATACCTGGATGATCTGATTCAGCGGATCTTTCATCTCGGCGGATAAATCGATTACCCGCTGCCATTGCCCTTCCTGTTCCGCCGATTCCAGTTCCTGGAATTTCGCCATCATCTGGCCGTATTGATCGGGCACATGGGTATCGGCTTTCAACTCCTGCGCCCGGGTAATCAAGGTCTGGGTTTCCTGTTTGGCGGTGGCGGCCTGCGGTTTCAAATGGGCAAGGGCGAGGGAATCCGTCCGCGTGACGGCCTGTTCGATTTCCGCCAGAAACGCATTGAGTTTTACTTCGTCGACTTCGCTTCGGATTTCGGATTCCATCCGTTGATTGAGTCCGTCCATTAAGGTTTGAACGGGATTGATATCTTCCGCCGCGAGAGCGCCGCCGGTTCGAGCTTTGTCTAAGTTCTCATTCGCTTTAGCCAGAGCTTCTTCGATTTTACCAATCAGTTCATCGATGCGCGGTTTGACTTCTCTCGCCACTTCGACGGCACGGCGGAAGCGATTTTCCGCCTGCTGGAAGTTATCGATCGACTCTTTATACGAACCGGCGTTAAACTGATCCTGCGCTTCTTTGAACAAGCGGTCGGCATCGTTAAACGCCGTTGGCGCATAACCAGGAGCCTGAGCGGCCGAAGCCTCGTCCCGGGCCGCCTGAGAAAGGGTCATGGCTTTTTGAGCGTCCCTTTTGGCGCAACCCGTCAGCAGTACCAGGGGGATCAGAGCTATGCATAAAAGAAGTAAACAAGTCGATTTCCGCGCGTTCATCCAAACATCTCCTTGATTGAGTTCGATACGGGATATCCTCTTCCCCAACCCAGCAACCGGGTAGCAAAATACTCAGCCTTCCAAGGGAATTTCCAGCTCGAGGTGTGTCATAAGATACCCAAGAGCTTCATTCAATCGAAGGAAGGCGGCATGCCATTGCACGCGAAGTTTTTTATAAAAGTCGAAGTGAATTCCAATCATGCCCCGCAAAGTCACGGTATCCGAAAGGTATGAGGTGATTGGATCGGCCTTGGCGTACTCTTTTTCGAGATATTCCATCAAATATTGATGGCGCCTTGCCAATTGTCCTTTTAATTTAAAGAATTCCTCTTCTTCCGTCGCGGTGGCTTCTTTATCGCGATAGGCATGACGAAAAAGTTCATCATAGCGTTCCCACAATTTCAGGAACTCTTTGATCACTTTAATGCGATATTCGATTTCTTCTTTTTCCTTTTGATTCCACGCGGCCATCAGAATTATCCAATACTGTCTTGCGTTCAAAAGTCAATCGCACGAACGATTCACTCGCTCCAAAATGATTCACGGCGTTCAAAAAACGGGGGAATCGATTCTCCCCGCTTTCGTTTCGGATTTTGCAAAGAAAAAGATTTTGCAAAGAAAAATAGAGTTATTCTGCTCTTCGAACGATCAAAACAGAAATCAGAAAAAGCTTCCTCCGAAACGTACAGATAGCGTGATTCTCACAATTCCATCTCAATTTGCATACATCTTCATTCACGTTTCGAAAAAGCCGTAAAAGATTGGCTTTTTCGAAGACGGAACGGATAAATTCATGCACATACTTTTGATAACCGCTCTAGTTCAAGGCATTCATAGCTTCTGTTGCCTGCAAAGATCCCGTTGGATCGAAACCCGCCGCACCACCGCCCGAAGCCTGATTCGCGGCGTTACGAGCGCGATCGATAGGATTAAACCGTTCGGGAGCGCTACCTTCCGGAGGTTGCCCTACACCCTCCTGCTGCGAACCGCCGAATTGCATTTCGTAAGGATTGGTTACTCCTGGCGGGGGCGGCAAATCAGGGAACATACTTCCGGGCCCGAAAGTACCCGACGACATTCCACCGTATCCTTCCAAGGATTCAAACAAAGACGGATCGATCGCCTTGATATATGTTTCATCGTCGTACCCTTTGAATTGATCGAGGCGAGAGACCACTTTTTCATTCAGAAATTCGTCCATCTGCCTTTCCCAATCGCCGAGTTTGGTTACTTTCGAATCGGAGTCTTTGGTGGCCACGCTTAAATTAAAGAACTGGAGGGCGCCCATTTTCGTCGCGGCCATGTATGCGTTTTCCAATACTTTTTTGTATTTGATTGCGAAGGGTCCCAGATAGGTATCCCGGTTGATGATGATATTACTGGGCATGCCATCATAGGGTACTTCGTCGCCGTGCGTTCCATCATCGTAATAGTTCGTACCGACGTTATCCGCGGCAACCTGGAAATAAGAAATCCGCGCTTCAATCAAGTCTCCGAATACCGCGTCGTAGACTTTTTCTCCATATTTCACAGTAACAAACGCACCGGGGCCGGTATCCATACCGCCCATTCCGCCATAACCGGGAAATCCCATTCCATAAGCCCCCATTCCGCCCATCCCCATTCCCATACCGGGTCCGTATTGCGCCTGGGATGAAGCAGGAAGAAAGCCAAGCAGAGCGAATACACTCGTTAATAGTGTGATCGAAGTTCGTAAATCCTTCATTTTTCCACCTCTGCCGACGGGGCATGCCCCCTGATTTATAAATAGATTAATTCCCAGCGGGAAAGTATCATGAGTCCATGCAAGTGTCAACTTGTACGGTATTCAACTTTAATGATTAATCGTTGTGTTTATCTTAGTCGGTTTTATCCTCTAATGCGAGTGGGATAGAGCATTTCCACTCATCCCCGGTTCAATTCCCGGGAACGTTGTGTGGCGCGTTGAACCATCAAACGTAAGGTATCGATAACATTTTGCTCTTTTAACGCGGAAAGTCCCGCTTCCGTGGTTCCACCCGGTGTAGCCACTTTTCGCACCAAGACTTCCGGAGTATCCGGGCTGCGCCGCAAAACTTCCGCCGTTCCTGCCAGAGTTTCCGTCACCAATCGTTTCGCCACTTCGGGAGATAAGCCCTCCTCGACGCCTGCGCGGATGAACCCATCCACCAGATAAAACAGATAGCCCGGCCCGCTTCCGGAAACAGCCGTGACGACATCCTGGAGGGATTCTTCAACCTCGACGATTTCGCCGACGGACAGCAAAATATCGCGAACCCATTCCCGATCCGAATCCGGCAGCGTTTCGGGAAAGGTGATGGCGCTGACTCCCATTCCCACCTGAGCGGGGAGATTGGGCATCACCCGCACCATGCGTTCCTTGAAACCCAGCGCATTCCCCAAACGCTCCCGCGAGCATCCAGCCAGGATGGAAATTACCAAATGGCCGTCGGTCAATTGGGACCTGATTTCGTCTTTCACATCCATCAGTACCTGGGGCTTCACCGCCAAAAAGACCGTTCTTGAACGCTGAGGCCCCTGTGTGTTGATGTCTGTAGTTTCCACCCGATACGCCGACTCCAGAAAAGTGCGCCGCTCGGGGCGTTTTTCGGTCACCAATATTTGACCGGCGCTAACAATTCCTTTGCGCAACAATCCGGCCAACACGGCTTCCGCCATGTTACCTCCACCGATGAAAGCGATTTTCTTATCCATAGCGATTTCCCCAACTCTTTCTATTAGAGTAAGTTATTGCATATTCGCTGGAAAATAATCTTGTATGGCCTTCACCTGAAGATGATTCTTAAGATCGGACGCAATGCCTAAAACCGCCGCCTGAGCGGCGGAAATAGTAGTCACATAGGGGATATTCAATTCGAGAGCACAGCGGCGTAGCGCCTTCTCATCGACAGTCGACGTTTGATCCAAGGGAGTGTTAATGACCAAAACAGTAAGGCCATTTTTCATATGATCGACGATATTGGGACGGCCTTCCTGTACCTTGCAAACCGGCCTGCACTCCACACCTCTCTCTTGAAGGAAATTACAGGTACCTCCGGTGGCAAATATTTCAAAGCCCATTTCCACCAGTTTTTGGGCCGGTTCAACGATGAAAGGTTTATCGCGGTCGTTGACACTGATTACGATACCACGTTGTTTTCCCTGAGGATGAGGAGAGGGCAATTGCATTCCCGCTCCCGCCTGCGATTTTGAATAAGCGCGGCCAAAATCGGTATCGATCCCCATCACCTCGCCGGTGGAACGCATTTCAGGACCCAGCAGAGTATCGACACCCTGGAATTTCAGGAAAGGCAAAACCGCTTCTTTCACGGCTATGTGATCGATATGAGGGAGTTTCGGCAGACCGAATTTCTCCAGGGGAACGCCTGCCATGATTTGAGCGGCGATTTTGGCCAGAGGAACGCCGGTCGCTTTGCTCACAAAAGGAACGGTTCGAGAAGCCCGTGGATTCACTTCCAGAACATACAATTCCTCATGGCCGTTCTGGCGGGAAACGGCGTATTGGATATTCATTAAGCCTTTGACTTTTAAGGCTTTAGCCAATTGAGTAGTCTGTTGGCAAATCAGTTCGATGGTGGAAGCCTGCAAAGTACGGGGGGGAATCACGCAAGCGCTATCGCCCGAGTGAACTCCTGCAAATTCAATATGTTCCATAATACCGCCGACACAAACATCCATACCGTCGGATAGGGCGTCGACATCCACTTCGATAGCGTTATCGAGGTATTTATCGACCAGAACAGGGCGTTCCGGCGATGCTTCAACCGCCAAAGTCATATAACGGATCAGATTTCGTTCATCGTAGACGATTTCCATCGCCCGTCCCCCGAGAACATATGAGGGACGTACCAAAACCGGGTATCCCAGCCTGGCGGCAATGGCGACGGCTTCTTCGGCATTCACGGCCGTACCGTTAGGCGGTTGTTTGATTTTCAAATCTTCAATTAACGCACCGAAACGCTTTCGGTCTTCTGCCAGGTCGATGCTATCGGGCGAAGTACCCAGGATCGTCACACCCGCTTTTTCGAGGGGAACAGCCAATTTCAGCGGCGTCTGTCCCCCAAATTGAACGATGACTCCCTTGGGTTTTTCCACTTCGATGATATGCAT
>CAZFOX010000104.1:0-10706 GCA_964520565.1 uncultured bacterium
AGCCTATTCACGCATTCATCACCAAAGAAATCCCCCAAAATGGAGCGCGGGCGTCCCCGCCCGCAAGCAAAACACCCCAGCTTCCAATCTTCTCTGGTACTATTCTCAATGTCTAGTTCGTTTATAATCGTATCCAATTTTCGGAAAGAAGACTTTTTCAAAACGCGAATATCTTCGGCTAGGATAATAAAATGAAAAAAGCCTTGATCACCGGTATCACCGGCCAGGACGGTTCGTATCTCGCCGAGTTTCTCCTCGAAAAAGGGTACGAAGTGCATGGCATCGCACGCCGGATCGCCAACGAGAATCCCCGCCAGCGATACTGGCGCATCCACTCCATTCTCGACCGGATCGTCCTGCATGGCGGATCGCTCGAAAGCTACCCCTGCCTGTTCAACATCGTCAACCAGATCAAACCGGATGAATGTTATCATCTGGGCGCGCAGAGCTTCGTCAGTTATTCGTTCGAAGACGAATTCTCGACCCTGAATACCAACATCAATGGCACTCATTACCTGCTCTCCGCTCTGCGGGAGCTTCAACCGAAATGCCGGTTTTATTTTGCGGGTACCAGCGAGATGTTCGGCAAGGTCGAACAAATCCCCCAAACCGAACACACCCCTTTCCATCCCCGTTCCCCTTATGGAATATCGAAAGTAGCCGGTTTCGAACTGACGCGCAATTACCGGGAAGCCTACGGAATGTTCGCTGCTTCGGGTATCCTCTTCAACCACGAAAGTCCCCGGCGAGGCACGGAATTCGTCACTCGGAAAATCACATCCGGCGTGGCCCGCATCCGGGCCGGATTGCAAACCGAACTGGCGCTGGGTAATCTGGAAGCCCGGCGGGATTGGGGGTACGCGGGCGAATACATTAAAGCCATGTGGCTGATGTTGCAACAGGATAAGCCAGACGACTACGTCATCTGCACCGGTGAAACCCACTCGGTCAGGGAATTCACCCAATTGGCTTTCGAACACGCCGGATTAAACTGGGAAGATCACGTGAAGATCAATCCCCACTATTACCGCCCGGCGGAAGTAGATTTATTGATCGGGAACTGCGCGAAAGCGGAGGAACAGCTGGGCTGGAAACCGGAAGTCCGTTTCAAAGACCTGGTTCGGATGATGGTGGAAAGCGACCTGGAACAATGCGCCCGGTCGATGCAGGGTTTGGATTGACGCGGTTTTTTACCGCGTCGCTTTCCGTTTGTTTTTCTCGGTAGATTTTTTTACGCGGCCGTTAAGAGGTGCAGATTTACTTTTAACGCCTTTTTTCTTGCGCTTGCGGCTGGCGAGATATTTCTCGTACGCCTCCGGGGTTTCGATCTCGATATATTCCGTTTCCCAATTCTCGTATTCCGTTAGATAGTCGCAATTCTCCGCAGAATATTCGCGGCAGGTCTTGGGACGCGTCTCGTAAATGGAACATTGATTCTCGTCGTTTAGCGCCGTGCAGCGCGTCGGCACTTTCACCAGCCATCGCCCTTTTTCAATGAGAATCGTGATTCCCTCATGCAGCAGGTACCAGCGGATATCGTCGTGATTCCGCTGGGTCGTTGGCTTGTCGATCTCGAGAGTAATGTATTTGCAGCACAAAGCCGTACAGCGGTCGCATAGTGTTCCTTGAATGGGCAGCATAGCGCTTTCCTATCTGTTTAGAAATGATCTTCCACTCGAGAAACCGCATGTCGGGCATCGACAAATTCGCGCTCCGCAGGCGGCAAGTGGGGATGGTATCTTGGGTTTACAACTTAATCTCTCTATTATAAAAAAGGAACGCCGATCCGCCAGGAGATCCGAAACGGATTTTGGGTAGCGGTTCGATATGGCCAGCCGGTATTGTGGCACGAATCGAAACGGGTGTTGAGACTCTGGAATAACATTAAATGAAATATTATTAACTTTTTCATTCAGATCTAACAGAAATGAATAAACTGAGAAAAGGAACAAATCCAGCCATGACGGGTAAAACCATCTATCTATGCGGGCCGATTATGGGAGAGATTGGGGGAGAGGCGCGCGCCTGGCGCGAAGAAGCCCGGCGGCTGCTCGGCGATTCTTTCCGCTTGTTGGATCCCATGCGGCGGGATTTCAAGGACAACGAAGTGGATAGCGCCAACGAAATCGTCGAATTCGATCTCCAGGATATTCGCGATGCGGACATTCTCCTGGTCAACTATTGCAAACCCAGCATCGGTACAGCGATGGAAGTCTTTTATGCCGCCCACGACCAAGGAAAATTCGTCGTGGCTTTCTCTCCTTTCTCTTTTGCCGATTGCAATCCGTGGATGGTGAAATTCTGCACCAAGATTCTTCCCAGTCTAAGCGAAGCCATCGACTATATTAAACGTCATTTTGGAGCCTGACTCAAATACGTGGATTTGGATCGACCGGGAAATAAGACTGAAAGTAATAATGTATCTCTTTAAGGAAGAATCATTATTTACTAGCCCCGAAGGGGCAAAATAAGATAGCCCAGGGCATCGCCTGGGAATGTGATAAATGATAGACTCTTAGCCCTGGTAAGGGCGTAATAATGGTTTCGTTTTTCTTCATTGGACTTCATTGGTTATGACTGAAATCGCCACCGTGGGAATCTTGTATTAGTTAAGAAACGGATAAATCGATCCTCTACCCACTGAGGACGAAACGGTAAAAAAGTCATCAACGTAAATTCGATCCACAAGACTTCGTGGATCGATCCAAGTGACGGGTACAAGATATAGTGTGAGTTTCGCCTTCAAAACACTTGAGCCGGATTATCATTGAGGGAGGAAACCGTGACTAAACCACTCTACGCCAAAATCGACCTCCATTGCCACTCGTGGGCATCCGATCGTCCCTCGCTCTGGTTGATGCAGCGGCTTGGATGCCCGGAAAGTTACACCGCACCGGCAGCCGTCCGGGAAGCCGCCATGCTCCGGGACATGGATTTTGTCACCATCACCGATCATAACACCATCGACGGCGTCCAAACCATTCTCCATTTCGATAACGTGATCTCTGGCGAAGAGGTGACAACCTATTTCCCCGATGATGTAAAAGTCCATGTCGTCTGCTTGGATATTACCCCCCGGCAACACGAAGAAATCGCGCGGATTCGCACCGATATTTTTGAATTTGTGCGTTACCTGAACGAACAAAACATCTTTCACTTCTGCGCACACCCCCTCCACAAGGTCAATGACCGCCTGACGTGGGATCTTTTCGAAAAAATTCTCCTTCTTTTCAAATCGTTAGAAATCCTCAACGGAACCCGCCTGCGCCGCTTGAACCAGGCGGCGCGGGGAGTTATCGAAAGCCTGACGCCCGAAGAAATTCAACGCCTCTCCAAAAAACACGGCCTCGAACCGTTCGGCGAACGTCCCTGGGAAAAGATTCTGGTTGGAGGAACCGACGATCACAGCGGCCTGTTCGTCGGAACGTGCTACACGGAAGTGGAAGTGGATTCCATGACCCCGCGCGGAGTCCTGGAAGGTTTGCGCTGCGGCCGGACGCGGGTGCATGGCAGCAACGACGGGATTCTCACCCTGGCGCATCAGGTGAACAGCATCGCCTACCAGTATTACCGTAGCAAAATCGGCCCGGATTCAAGCGAACTGCTGCAAATTCTGGGACGCATCTTCGAGCGCAACCGCCCCTTCAAAATCCCTTCCCATATCTGGTTGCGGAAGGGATTCAAAAAGCTGCTGAAATATTTCTGGCGTCCCAAGGGCTCCAAGATCAATCTGATCGAAGAGGTGCGCGAAGTGATCCGCAACAGCACTTCCTTCCGCTCCCTCTTCGAGGAAGGCCTGCTAACGCGCGATGAATACAACGCGCATGTCTTCAATCTGGCCTCCGAAGTGCTTGACCAGATGATCGTACAGGTCTCCGAAAAACCGCAATTGCTCCATTATTTCATCCTCTTTGCGCCTACCCTCCTGGCCTCGTACGTCATGGTATGCCGTCACCTCCATTCCGAACGGGATATCATCGAAAGCGCCGAACGTTATCTGGGAATCGTCCGAAATCCCCGCATCGCCTGGTTCACCGATTCCTATATCAACATGGACGGCGTTTCCAAAACCTGCCGCATGTTCCATGAAGCGGCACACCAGCGGGGCAAGGATCTAACCCTGGTAACCTGCTATCCATCCGAAGAGAAACCGGCGGAAGGCGTGATGAATTTCGAACCGATTCATCGGTTCCCGACTCCCGGATATGACCGAGTCACGCTCTACATCCCCTCAATCCTCAAAGTGTTGCGATACGCCGAACAGCAGGATTTCGACGCCATCGTGGTCAGCACGCCGGGACCGTTAGGATTGCTCGGTCTGCTGTGCGGAAAGTTAATGCACCTGCCCGTTTACGGAATCTATCACACCGACCTGCCGCGTATCGCTCTACAGGTCTCGAACGATCCCACTTTCAGCGAACTGGCGCTGCTTATCACGCGCATGTTCTACCGCCAGACAGATCGGGTGCTCTCGCCTTCAAAATGGTATCTGGAAGACATTCAAAATCTGGGCATCCCCCTCGAACGCACGGCGCTCATGGAACGCTGGATCGATCCCAAACGCTTCGGCCCCCATCAAAGGAGAACCAATTACTGGAAAGAAAAAGCGGACTGCCAACTGCTCTTCGTGGGACGGATATCCAAAGACAAAAACCTCGATCTTCTCATCGATCTCTACACGGCGCTGGCTCCCCGGTACGATCGCTTCGTGCTGCACTGCGTCGGCGACGGCCCCTATTTGGATGAAATGCGCCGCAAGACGGCTTCTTTCCCCCGCTTTATTCTGACCGGAGCCAAATTCAAGGACGAACTGGCGGCGGCCTACGCCTCCTCCGATCTGTTCGTTTACCCCGGATTGCTCGATACCTTCGGCAACGTCGTCGTCGAGGCCCAGGCGTCCGGCCTTCCCTGTATCGTGATGAACGAAGGCGGCCCTCAGGAACTGATCGTCCCGGGAGAAACCGGACTCATCGCCCGCTCCCCCCAGGAATTCATCCAACTGACCGAAGAACTTCTGATCGATTCCGAGCGCCGGAACCGGATGGGAGAGCGAGCTGCCCAATACGCCGCCCAGCGCTTCGCCGAAGAAACCATCTTCACGAATTTCTGGGAAACCGTCGTCGGCCCCATGCCCGAAAACATCACCAAACCCGAATTCCAATTCTCCATGACCCGCAATCGGCAAAAAACGGTACTTCCTCTCCGTTCGGCACAGTAATGCAATCTTAAATCGTCTCGTGGGAAAAATGGCTGCACCCAAATCGGAATGTTCTTGCCATGCTTTTCCTGGCCGAGAAATCTGCAGATCGTTGACAGGGATCAATATTCCATGAGAAAATTCAAAGGATATCCCGGATCTGTCAATAAGTTCGATTTAGCGTTTCGAAAAAGCCCTAATCGATTGAATCGTTCAAAGAAATAATGTAAACCAATCATTTTTTAGGAGAAAATCGCCATGTACAATCGAACAAACCGTCTCGTACTATCGCTCATATGCGTCTCTTTTTTCCTGGTAGCGATATTCCTAACCAATCCCGTTCAAGCGGAACCATCCTTTCAACCCGTCGATTTACGGTGTGAATATTTACGCGATCCAATCGGCATCGATATCGCGAAGCCCCGCTTGAGTTGGAAATTACAGGCGATCGACGCCAACGCTCGAGGTTTGGAACAATCCGCCTATCATATCTTGGTCGCCAGTTCTCAAATGAACCTCAATCAAACTATCGGCGATTTGTGGGATTCGGGCGAAGTGGTATCCAACCAAACCACCCAAATCGTTTACCAGGGTAAAGATTTAACCTCTCGCATGCGATGCTTCTGGAAAGTTCGCTCCCGCGACGGAAACGGACAATGGTCGGATTGGAGCGCCCCTTCGCGATGGAGCATGGGTTTGCTAGACCCATCCGAATGGACGGCGAAATGGATCGGGACGGCGAAATTTTTCACCCGCAAACAGGGCTGGCCTCCCCCCGACAACACCATGCCCGATCCCTGGTTCCGAAAAACTCTTGTTTTAACCGACAACGTTCAATACGCTCCCTTTTCGATCGCTTCCATCGGCTATCACGAACTCTATGTCAATGGACAAAAAGTTCACGACACGGTTTTAGTTCCTAACGTGGCCACCCATAAAGTACGGGCTCGATACGTCACCTATGAAATCCAGGACTACCTCAAACCGGGAAAAAACGTCATCGCCGTCTGGCTGGGCGTCTCCTGGTCGATCTTTCAACAGTATAAAACGGACGACAAGCCGCAAACCCCCTTGTTCCTCGCTCAAGCCGACATCCTCCTGAACGACGGCCAAACACTACAAGTCGTTTCCGATTCCAGTTGGAAAACGCACGATAGTCCCAATACCCTCCTGGGCGTGTGGGATTTCATGCATTTCGGCGGCGAACTATACGACGCCGGTAAAGAACTCCCCAATTGGAACGAAACCACTCTCGACGATTCGAGTTGGGATAACGCGACGGAATATTCCCCAAAGTTAGCCATCTCCGCCGAGATGAGCGAGCCCAATCGCATCATCAAAACCATCCAGCCCATCGCCGTCGATCGCGTCGGTGAAAAGGAATACCGCGTCGATATGGGAGTCAATTTCGCGGGTTGGTTCAGGATGAACCTCAAAGGCCAGCCGGGACAGCGTGTCGATTTCGAGTACTCCGAACGTCTCGACCAACCGATGACCCATCGCCTGCGTAGCGCGTACCTCATCGGCCCCAGCGGGGAAGGGACGTTTCAAAACCGCTTCAACTATCACTCCGGGCGTTGGATTACGATCAAGGGGCTCGATTACAAACCGTCTCTCGGCGACATCCAGGGATTCCTAATCCGTCCCGATTACGAGCGGGCGGGAGAATTTCATTGCTCGAATCCGCTGTTGAACGAGATTTACGACACGACGTTGTGGACGTTTGAAAACTTAAGCCTCGGCGCCTACGTTGTGGATTGCCCGCAACGCGAACGCATGGGCTACGGCGGTGATGCCCACGCCACCACGCGAACCGGTCTGAACAATTACGACCTCCCCGCCTTCTATACCAAATGGAGCCAGGATTGGCGCGACGTTCAGGACGAGAGCGGCAATCTTCCCTACACCGCTCCCACCTATTGGGGTGGCGGTGGACCCGGCTGGAGCGGCTTCTGCATCACCCTGCCCTGGGAACTTTTCAAACGCTACAACGATACTCGCATCCTCGAAATCAATTTCCCCACCATGCAGCGCTGGCTTGAGTTTCTGGAAACGCACGTCCAAAACGATATGCTGACCCGCTGGGGAGGCCAGTGGGATTTCCTGGGCGACTGGCTCTGGCCCGGCGCCGGCGGAGTTAACGGCGATTATCGAGGCACCCTCTTCTTCAATAACTGCTACTGGATTTATAACCTGCAAACCGCGGCCCAAATCGCCAAAATTCTTGGCAAAGAGGATATGGCCGAGAAATACAACCAACGAGCCGACTCGGCTCGCAAGGCTGTGCACAAGGAATATTACAATCCCGACGATTTCTGTTACGTCACGGGATTCCAGGCCTATCTCGCATTGGCGATAATGGTCGATCTTCCCCCGGAAAAATTACGCCCTGTTATATGGAAACGCCTGGAAGAAGAAATTCAGATTCGCCGCCAGGGGCACATTCACGCGGGCATTACCGGCGGCGCGTTCTTGTTAAATACCTTAATGGATCACAACCGCCAGGATCTGATCTACCTCATGGCCACTCAACCCGATTACCCCGGTTGGGGCGATATGATCCATCGCGGAGCCACGACGATTTGGGAAGCGTGGAATGGCGAAAACTCGCATCTGCATAGTTCGTATCTGCATATCGGTTCCTGGTTCATTAATGGGATCGGGGGCATAAAACAAAGCAACGATCAATATGGTTTCCAAAATTTCGTCATTCAGCCGGGCATTTTCGGCGACCGGCCGTTGAAATACGCCAGCGCCAAATACGTCTCCGAATACGGCCCCATCGTCAGTTCGTGGAAATGCGACGTCGATGAGACGGAGTACGTTCTCACGTTCGAAGTGCCGCCCAACACCAGCGCTAAAACCATCCTTCCCTTTGGGAAAGACTGTACGATCCAGGAAATGCAAAAACCTCTCGACCAGGCGGCCGACGTGACGCTTCTCGAACAGACCGATGACGCGACAACCGTAAACCTGAAATCGGGGAGTTATTACTTTGTGGTAAAATTAAAGAATTGATATTTGTGTCAAGAAAGGAGAAACGATCGTGAAACGGCGCGCTTTCCTCAATACTCTTGCATCCATTGCCTTCGTCCCTGCTTTCACGCTTGGCCGAGAAGGTTCAACCGCCCCCTCCGACCGTATACGGATTGCCGCCATTGGTACAAGCAACCGTTTTATGGGTGCTTTGATGCCTGCCTTCATCCAACAGGAAGACGTTCGGCTGGTCGCCGTGTGCGACTGTTGGAAGGAGCGCCGGGAAAACGCAAAAGCCGCGATCGATCTTCGGTACGAAAACGATGAATGCAAAGCGCACCGATTTCACGAAGAAATCCTCGACCGCACCGATATCGATGCGGTTATTCTCGCAACGGGCGATCGCTGGCATGCGGTTCTCTCCGCTCTCGCCGCTCGCGCGGGTAAGGATGTCTATTCCGAAAAACCGTTTTGCCTGACGATTGATGAAGGACGTAAACTCGTCGACGTGACGAAAAAATATGGAACGGTGTGGCAGTGTGGAACGCAACGTCATTCCAACCCCGACTATCTCTATATCGTCGACGCCGTCCTGCAGGGAAAAATCGGAAAACTGCATACCATTTCCACCGGCCTCGGCGACTGGGGCGGCAACGGCGATGCCATACCGGAACCGGTTCCTCCCGGTTTCGACTACGACCGTTGGCTGGGTCAATCTCCCTGGCGTCCCTATTCTCCCGTCAGTGTGCGCCTTTGGCGCAATCATTGGGATACCAGCGGGGGCGTCATTGTGGATATGGGGCCTCATATGTACGACATCGCTCAGATGGCCAATCAAAGCGAAACCATCGCTCCAACCGAATACCAAGGAACGGCTGTTTTCCCCAAGGAAGGCTATAGCAACGTGCCGTTCCAATGGGATGTGGAGGCCAAATACGAAAACGGCGTCCGCCTTCTCACGAAAATGGGCGACAAATCGATTCGCTTCATAGGCGATGAGGGTTGGATCGAGATCATGGACGAAACCGGGGAAATGAAATCCGAACCGAAATCCTTAAGCGTTCGCTCCAACCCTGTCCAGGCTCACTACAACCTGCTCGGCCCGCATATTCGCAATTTCCTGGATTGTATGCGAACGCGCCGCTTGACGGTATGTCACCCGGAAATGGCGCATCGCGTTCACACCATCGCCCATGTATCCAACATCTGCCTTCGGCTGGGGCGTCCCGTGCGGTGGGATTATAAAACCGAACGATTTATCAACGACGAGGAAGCCAATCGCATGCTCTCGAGAACCATGCGGCTTCCCTGGGTAATTTGACCGCCGATATCGGATCGAGTGGATATCGCGCGAAAAGAAGGTCACGGGAAGAGACGATATGAAACAGAAAATACAAGTAGATTCTTTCAAGGCGATTCTGCGAGTTTATCTCTCAAATTACGTGGGGAGACTTGAAAGAATTTGTAAATACCGGAATTTCAAATATCTTTGGCTAGGGTTTTCGGCAATCGCGTTGATTGGGATTTGCCTTCCGGTTCTGGCCATCGATCGAGAAACCATCAAAAGCGCCGTGGAATCGATTCAGGAACTCGGAAGACTGGATATCGATTCCCCTCCAGTCGCGACCGTCGGAGCCTACTATTTTGACGGGTGGGCGGGACGAAACCGCTGGGAAGACGATCCGAACCAACCGTGGGCGAAAAACGCGCCCACTCACCTGACCCGTCGCTTGGTGGAAGAGTTCTCCGAACGCGAGCCACTCTGGGGGTGGCGCGATGACTCCCCGGAGATCGTGGAACGCCAGATCGATTTGGCTGCCGATTGCGGGCTTTCCTTCTTCGCGTTCTGTTGGTACTGGCACGCCAACGGACAACAGATCGATGAAAAATCGATTCGGGAAGATCCCAAACACGCCGGTTTGAACCTTTATCTCGCAGCCCCAAACAAACAGCGTCTCAAATTCTGTCTCCTGGTGGCCAATCACGGCGGATTCGAAATTCAGGGAACCGAACAGTGGAAACAAGCCGCCGATTTCTGGATGCCCTATTTCAAACACCCGCAGTATCTAACGGTTGGCGGCAGACCCTTAATCGTCATCTTCCATCCAGCAGGCGGGGACAAAGCCGGTTTTGCTTACCTGCAGGAACAAGCGCGACTTGCCGGTTTTCCGGGAATCGCCATTGCAGCATGTGGAGGCGGCGATCCCGAACGGGGATATTCTTATAGTACACACTATAACATCGTGCCGGGCTATGATGCGGGATCGCAAGAACGGAAGTATTCCGAATTGATACAAGCGCACGTGCAAGCGTGGCGAGGCACTCCCCAACAACCATACATCCCCACAATCACAGCCGGTTGGGATAAGCGGCCTTGGGAGGGTGAAACGGGATTAAACCAAAAACCCGGCTGGTATTACCCCGATCGCACGCCGGAACAATTCGCGGATTTTCTGCGCCGCGCGATCGCCTGGATGCAAAGATACCCTCAACAGACTACCGAGGAACGGATCGCTCTGATTTACGCCTGGAA
>CAZFOX010000105.1:0-10665 GCA_964520565.1 uncultured bacterium
ATCGAATTTTACCCCTGGACGTGCGCCTTGCTCATGGTGAGCGTGTGGTGGTCTTGGGAATGTTTGTATGCCAGGAAATCTCCTCTCTGGGCCAGCGCGGCCATGGCTCTCTCGGCGGGATTCCATTCAAGCGGAGTGTTTTATTTTCCGGCGCTGATTCTATTGCCGATTCTGCGGCATAAGGAGGAGAACGGGTTAGTTTCTGTCGGGAAAGAAGAATGGAAACGGGCGGGAATCGCCCTGGCGGTTTTTCTGGCCGCCGCCTTCCTGCATCGCAAACCAACGCATTGGCTCTATGTCATCCTTCTTCTAACCGGTGTCGCCTGGCAATTCTGGTTCGCGCCAGCGTCCTGGCGCGATGCGTTTTCATCCTGGATGAAGATACTTTTGCCCTGGCTAGTTTTGTTTGCCCTGCGAGCGATTTTGCGCCTTAGGGCGGAACCTCTCCTGGAGCATATCGCGCCGTTTGGGGAACCGTACGATCATGGGGCGTATCTGTACGAATTCTTTTCCTGGGATCACCTTTACGACAAGGCGATGTTTTTTCTCTGGCTTTCCCCAGTGGGATTCATTGGGCTTTTGGGGTTCAGCGCCTTGAGTTGGAGGAAGATCGTCACGGATCGCTGGCTTGTTTTTCTTCTCCATTTCTGTATGTGGACTCTGGTGTGGTATATTCTTTTTTACCCGCAATTGCGCACGCGGGATTGGGATTTATTCGCCAGCGTATCGATCCCTCTGAATCTTTTCGCAGTCTATGCAGCGCAATATGTTTGGAAATCCATTTCCTTTCGGATTCTAACTGCGGTTGCCGTTGTATTGCATCTTTGCATTAGCGCACCGATCATTCTGAAAAATTCATCTTTATTAACCGGCCGGGGCTATGTGGAAGTGGAATATGCCCCCAGGCCGGTCGCCACGAATGCGTTTATCCGGGGATTGCCCTTGGGAGTGACGCCGCTGAAACAAAAAAACATACGTTCCGGGAAAGCGAATATACGTATGATCCCATTGGAACGGGGATATCAGTCCTGGTCGCAGGACACGGTTCTCGATGCGGGGAAAGCGTATAAGTTTGAACCCATTCTGGAGGAAATCGACAATCGCATTAGTCTCCCCATTGAAGAGGAATCGCTGGAATAGGTATCGGGCAAAACGGCTCAAACCGTGTACTTGTTCTCTTGTGAATCGGCCAGATTTATTCACAATAGTAAAAGTCAAGATTTTTTATTCGATGAATCGAAGGAGAATGAGAATGAAAAGACGAGAATGGTTCATATCGATTGGAACGATCGTATGTCTGGTATCGATTCTTCCGGCTATCGCGGACGAGACGGTACAGTGTCTGCTGGTCGGGAAGGAACCGCATAACGAAGCCGGAGTTTTGAATGACGCGGTGGCTTATATTAACGAGCATTTCCCCAGCGTGCACATCGATGCTGTGGAAAAAAACAACCTGGAAGCGCTGCGGCTGGAAAATTTGAAGAAATACGACGTGTTGATGCTGGAGCAAGTGCAGGTTGAGGAAGGGAATCCCCCCGATTTTGTGAAAGAAGGGATTCTACAATTTCTCAAGGACGGCGGCGGTCTCGTGGTGTCGCACTTCGTGGTCGCCAATATGCAGAACTGGAGGGATTCGATCCATATCCTGGGTTCTATGTGGGTGAATGGGAAATCGACTCACGGCCCCTATCATGAATTTCGGGTAGATATGAAAGACGAGGGGCATCCCATCGTCGAAGGTGTCAAACCATTCACCACGAATGATGAGTTGTATTACAACCTGCTGATGCGTCCGGACATGCATGTGATTATGACCGCCAATGAAGAGTTATTCGGTCATACCATTGCCGAGCCGATGCTGATGACGTATTACGTCCACAACGCCCGGTGTGTCTATTTTGCCCTGGGTCACGATAAAAAGTCGTGCGAGCCGCCCGAATTTCGTAAAATCATCGCTCAGTCGATCGAATGGGCGGCTTGCCGCCGGTAGATGCCGATCGAACAGGTGGATGCTATGGAACGAATGAAATTGCCGCGCCGCTTTCTGCTTGCGAGCGGCGCTTCTTTACTCGCAACCTGGCCATTTGTGTTTTCCCCGTGGAAAGCACAATCCGCCGAAGAGGGTGTTCCCCTGACGGAAACTCAGCGGTATTCGTTATGGGAGGCGTTGAAAGAGACCGATCCCCAGTACGATCCTGCTGCCGGCATGATCGCATCTTCCGTTTCCAGTGTGGGTTATCATACCACACTCAAAGAGGGAAAGGTTCATTCTACGCGCTCTTCGCTGGAATACGCCGTTGCCTTGCTGGATTCAGGTGAGCCGGAGCGCCTGGAACGAGCCCGGGATATCCTGAAAGCGGTCATCGCTCTCCAGGATCAAAAATCGGAGAGTCCGACGTATGGGATTTGGCCGTGGTATCTGGAAGAGCCATTAGAGAAAATGTCGCCTCCCGATTGGAATTGGGCTGATTTTTGCGGAGTGCAGCTTCTGGCTGTCTGGATCGATCATCGTTCCCGGCTTGGTAAGGACGATGCAGAAAGAGTGCGTGAATCCATTCTTCATGCCGCCCAATCGATTCAACGGCGAAACGTCGGTCCCGGCTATACCAACATCGCTCTGATGGGAACCTATGTGACGCTGGTAACATCCGAACGATTCGAAATTGAGGATTTACGGACGTATGCCCAAGAACGATTACGCCGGAATCACCGGTTTCTTTTCGAACAAGGCTCGTTTAATGAATACAACAGCCCGACTTATACGATTGTCGCTATCAAGGAACTGGCGCGGATGCTGATGCATGTGCGCGACGAGGAAGACCGGAAATTGATCCGGGAGATTTACGATTTTGCCTGGAACCATGCCGCCTGCCGGTTTCACGAGCCGACGCGGCAATGGGCGGGTCCGCATAGCCGGTGTTACGCGACACTGCTGCGGAATGAAACAAAAATGTTTCTGGAATCGGCGACCGGTGAGCGTGGCTGGATAACTCCCCAACGGCCTGTAAAGTTGGGACTGAGCGATTACCGGTTGACGGTTCCATGTCCGGAATCGTTTATTACTCATTTCCAACCTCTGAAAGAACCGAAAACCGTGAGTGAATTATTCATCCGGTTCGAGAATCCCGAGTTGAATGTTACAGGGACAACGTACCTGCACCCTCTCTATGCATTGGGAACCGCGAGCCGAAGCGATTGTTGGAATCAGCGGCGGGCTTTTGTGGCGTATTGGGGGAAAGCCGATCGTCCCGCTTATTTGCACCTCCGTTTTTTACACGATGGATACGATTATGCCTCCGCGTTACCGTTTACCCTTCAACATAAAGGTTGCGCACTAACGGGCTTGGTGTTTGCCACCGATTATGGGGATACGCATCCCAGCCTGGACCGGGTGAAAAACGGGACGATCCGCGCCAAGGATCTGCGATTGCGATTCGAGTTTGGAGGCGATGTCAGCGAGTTGGTTTTTGTTCCTTATAACGGCCCCGAAGGGATGCTTTTTCTTCACGACCGGGATATCCAAATGCAAATCCGTCCTCTCCTCGATCCATTTGGCCAAGAACGTTTCCGATGGGAAATCGGCCAAAATGATGAGAAGAAATGGATCGACGCCATTGCGTATTCCGGGGAAGAGAAAGAGATCGATTTTACCGAATTACAGAAAGCCAATCTGATTTTTGCCTTTCAATTATGCGGCGTTGAAGAAAAACCCGTTCCGATGGATTCGATATCCGTCATCGAGGAGAACGGATGGTCGCAGGCGATATGGGATTTTACCGATATGGAAAAAGAAAAAGCGCCCAAACAGGTGAAACTCCACCTTGAAGTTCCTGAATCGCCGGGGAAACGGGAACTCCTTTTCAAAGCGTTTCAACGGATCCAAAAAAACATACAAGGGTGATTAATTCGTTGACGGCATATTTGATCTTTTGTTGTTTTGATAGATTGAAGAACATTCATGACAAAAGAGATTTCCAGGGATATAATGGAGAAAGACCGAATGATTGGTTTTCGTTCCAAGCGCTTTTATTTTCATGGTTTACAATAATCCTTCCCCTCGCGGTTCCACCGAAAAGAGGAGAGCATGGCTGTATTCGATATTCATTGGGAAGAGATCATTACCCAGCTGCGGGAAGGTGCGGAAAAAGCCGCTACCGCGATTGAAGAGATTCCCGAAGCTAAGCCGATTGCCGAACATCTTCGCAGGGATCTCACCTTTCTCGATCAAATCGATGAATGGATCGAGAAACTTCCGGCCGAGCGAATCCGGACCTCCATGTTTTCCTTCATCAAGAAGTTGGATACCGATCTTCTCAATGCTGTACGCGATCAGAAAATCACGCCGGTTATTTACGGCGCCACCGACGAACATCCTTCCGCTCCATTCGTGGAAGAGGTTATTCTCTCCATCGGACCGGAGATTGTCATCAGTTCCGATCAGATGAAAGTCCACGTGGCCATTGAGCCGGAATTCGCGCATGCCTGGAATGCAGACCGAATCAAGGCGGGTCTTGAACGAATGGGTTTAATGGGAACCATTCTGGAAAAAGGACTCGAGGAGGCGGTCAAGCGCGCAGGGAAAAGCGTCAAAGTGATGCAGGGGAGTTCCCCGGTTTCTGGGAAAGACGCCGTGATTGAGGATTGCCTGGGGCTCGATCTGGATGGAATCCCCAGTCTGCTCGATCGAAACCGCGTCGATCTCAAATCGCTGAATTGGATTCATAATGTGGCGCAAAACCAGGTTCTATTGAAAAAGAAACCGGCGACACCCGGAGTCCCCGGAACGAATGTATACGGGGAAGAAATTCCCTGCCGCGATGGGGTGGATATTCCATTCCCGCAGGTAACCAACACGGGCGTTACCGAAGATGGATTGAGTTTAATATCGCTGGTGGATGGGTGCGCGTATAAGGATGGCAACTCGCTGATGGTGGTTCCATCCCTGGAAATCAAGCAAAACGTCGATTATTCCACCGGCCATGTGAACGCCGAGGTAACCGTCTCCGTGAATGGCGACGTGTTATCGGGTTTTAAGGTGGAATCAAATAACGATATTCACGTGAAGGGAACCGTGGAAGGAAGCCGTTTGAACGCGAAAGGAAATATTTTTTTAGCCGGCGGCGTTCAGGGGAAAAGCGAAGCGCTGATTACTTCCGAAAAAAATATCGAAGCAAAATTCGTGAATGCCGCCCAAATGCAGGCCAAGGGAGAGATTATCGTACACGGTTCGATTATTCAATCCAAATTGCGCGCCCGGCGAATCGAGGCCTGCGATCAGGAGGCGGATATTATTGGCGGCATTCTCGAAGCGGAAGAAGATATTTGCGCCGACACGTTTGGTTCGGAAATGGGTGTGAAGACCGTGATTCGAATGGGACACGATTTGCCGGAATTGACCGGTAAACAGGAAAAATTGCAGGAACAGATCAAGCAACTGGAAGAAAAGAATAAACAGTGTACCGAGAATCTGGCCAAATTGACCCGCATCCAGGAACAGGGCGGAAGCCTTTCTCCCACCCAGGAGAAAGTAAAACTTAAGTTGTCTTTGAATCAAAAAAAGATTGAAGAGGCAATTGGGGTTCGACTTCGACAGCTGGAATTAAATGAAGAAGCGATCCAAAAAGCGCAGGAGATGAAACGGATGGTCCGCGCGCGGAAAACCATTCTTCCCGGAGTGGAAATCACAATTCTCGATCATTCATTTGTCCCCAAAAGCCCGACCGGGCCTGTGACCGTATTTGCCACAACCGAAGGAATCGAACAAGCACCGTACGAGCAGAGAACGTTTGAAGGAGAGGAAGAAGTCGATGAGTGATGCCCTTTCCTCCAATACTCCCCAGCATGACATTCGCGACAGCGAGCGGCAGCAACGCAAGAAGCAAGCGGATGAGATGCGTAAGTTGTCGCAACGGAATGAGTTGATGCAATCGATTCGTTCCATACTCTCGCAAGTCAAATCGGACAATTCCAGTGCTCATTTTCAACAGACCCTACAGGAAGGATCTCTGGAAGAGATTCGAAATGAATCGTTGGAACTTCGCCGCGTTTTGGATGTCGACACCAAAATGAGGCGGCTATCTTCAAAGACATCGAATCATGGAGTGGCTTTTCTGAAAGTGGTTCAGCCTCTTCTCGAGGGGAAAAAACAAATCGATCGCCTGCAAAACGAATTAAAACAGTACCGCAGCGGTGACAAGCGGGATAACCTGTCACCCCAGGAAACTACGGCGCTTCGGACTCTGGTAATGCAACTGCGTCAGACACTTCAGAATTATAATCTCTTGCGCGACCAGGCCTTGAAACTATATTTGAAATACAGCCAGGGGCGTCGAAAGGATATGGGAGAAGAAGCCGCGTTGCGTCATTCCACGGAATATTATCTTCAGTTTGTGGATGCGCCGCAACGCGCGCGTATTGAGATCCAGATCAAGGAAAAAATGGGCGATATGCCCCAGGAAAGACGAATTGAAGCGCTGAAGGTTTTCATCCAGACGCTCGTTCAAATCTCGCCCAGTGTCCGGGATGCGGAGGCGGGGCGCTGTCTCGAAATGGCGCGCCATTTTCGGAATGAAAATCATATCGACGATGCGATCGGCGAGTTGAAAAAGGCCCTGGAGACGCTGGAAAGTGCCGAGATTTATAACGAATTGGCCGAATGTTGGAAGAACAAGGGGGATCGCGCGCAAGAAGCCGAGGCGCTGCAGAAATCCATTCAATGCCAGCCGGACGAAATCGAAGCGTATTTACGGTTGGCGCAATTACACGAAGAAGAAGGTTCCCTGCAAGACGCTGTTGCTCTCTATCAAAAGATCCTGGAATTACGTCCTGGCCGCCTTTCCATTCTTACTCACGCCGCCCGGCTTGCCTTCGATTCCAAATTATGGCCTGACGCAATTCGGTGGTATACGCAAATCCTTTCCCAAAAACCCAAATCGAAAACCACAATTCTCCGTTTGGGAGTTTCCCTGATTCGCTGCGGTCAGATCGAGCGGGGGCTGTCTCTTTTGCAGGAATGCGAGCGCCGGGGAGTGGACGACGGGCTTCTCAACCTGCATCTAGGAATCGCTTACCGGGCACAGGGGCATCACAACGATGCCCATGACGCTTTTGCGGAAGCATTTCAAAAATCGCCCAACGAGCGCGAAGTTCTTTACTGGAAAGCGCTGTCGGATTTTGAAACAGGAGAATATGAAGAGGCGGAACGGCTGTGCCGGTCTCTGCTCTCGTCGAAGAAGACCGATAGTGGGGTAACTCTCCTTTTAGGACGAATTCTGAACGCGCAAAAACGCAGCGGAGAGGCGCTCGAAATCCTGCGTCCTCTCGCTAAATCGCCGCATGCGGGAGGCGACGATCTTATGGAATATGGCAAAAGTTGCATGAATACCAATCAGGCGGAAGAAGCGTATCAGATACTCCATCCATTATTCAAGAAAGATCCTGCTAATGCCGAGGTAAGAGAAGCGTTGGGGCAGGCATGCATTCAAAGCGGACGTTTCAGTGAGGCGATGCAGTATCTCACCGCGTCGTGATGTATTTTTCTTCCGTTCGAAAAGCAATAACAGATTTCTGGCGATTTTTATCGACCTAGGCGATAATTGGGCGCTTCCTTGGTGATGACGATATCGTGGGGATGGCTTTCTTGAAGGCTGGCCTGGGTCACCTGGATGAAACGTCCATTCTCCTTCAATTCCCGGATGGTTCGCGTTCCGCAATAACCCATCCCGGCACGTAATCCACCTACTAATTGAAAGACGTAACCGGAAAGGTTGCCCTTGTAAGGAACGCGGCCTTCGATCCCTTCGGGAACCAGTTTCTGCGGATCGGAGACATCGCCCTGGCCGTATCGTTCTTTGCTGCCTTTCTGCATGGCGCCAACAGAACCCATTCCCCGATACACCTTAAAGGTTCGTCCCTCATAGATGATGGTTTCGCCGGGAGCCTCTTCCGTGCCGGCGAACAGGCTGCCGATCATAACCGAATCCGCACCGGCGGCGATGGCTTTGACAATATCGCCGGAATATTTAATGCCGCCATCGGCGATCAGCCGGACATCGTACGATTCCATTCCGCAGGCGCAATCGTAAATGGCGGAGATTTGCGGTACGCCCACACCGCTAATGACGCGGGTTGTGCAGATCGAACCCGGCCCCATACCGACTTTGACTGCATCGACGCCCGAATCGCAGAGGAATTTCGCTCCATCCCGGGAAGCTACGTTGCCAGCCACCAATACGCACTGGGGATATTCTCGTTTGATTCGTTTAACGGCATTACCCACGCGAGAGGTGAATCCGTGTGCGGTATCGATAACCAAAGCATCCACACCGGCTCCGAGCAACGCACCGGCACGCTCCGATACATCCAGATCGCTCACTCCGATCGCTGCCGCCACTCGTAAACGCCCAAGGCGATCTTTGGCTGCGTAGGGATAGCGGCGTTTCTTTTCAATATCCTTGACGGTGATCAATCCCTTGAGATTGCCTTCACGATCCACTACCGGCAATTTCTCGATGCGGTGTTTATGAAGGAGGATTTCGGCGGACTCGAGAGTGGTTCCTTCGGGAGCCGTAATGAGGTCTGTCTTGGTCATGTATTCGCTGATGCACTTATTCGGATCCTCAATAAAGCGCGTATCGCGATTTGTGAGTATGCCAACCAGTTTCCCATTTTCTGTGATAGGAATGCCGGAAATGTGATAGCGGGACATGAGCTCGAACGCTTTGGAAACCGGGGTGTCGGGAGGAAGTGTAATAGGATCGACGATCATCCCGCTTTCGGAGCGTTTGACCCGGTCGACTTGGGCGACTTGTTCTTCAATGGCCATATTGCGATGTATAACGCCAATACCTCCTTCCTGAGCGAGGGCAATAGCCAGCCGGGCTTCGGTTACAGTATCCATGGCGGACGAGCTGAGCGGGATGGAGAGTTCGATATCTCTGGCAAACCGCGTGGTTACATCGGCGTCATTAGGCAGAATTTCCGAGTAGCCGGGTAATAGGAGAACATCGTCAAAGGTCAACGAAAGCGAAGCGAACTTCTCTTCAGGTTTTAACATTTTACACACCCACCGAAAATGCCTTGATCGTCGTCCGGAATATAGAATGTATTAGAGCCTCTCCCGGCTTTCTCGGCAACCCTGAACAATCATTTTCCATAAAAAAGACCGGCTGCTGGAAGCGGCCGGTCTGAAGATACTTTTACTCGAAACGAAATGCAAGACGCGATGTAATGAGAACCGCGTCAGTTTGCCTTGACGGGACGAACGTAGGGAGAGATTTCTAAATCAAACGCAAAGCCGCTTGGGAAGAACAGAACGCGGCTGGGCAAACTTGGAACCTGTCCTGCTGTATGAACGGTGCCGAAGCGATCGACCACATACATACCCGCAATCTTGCCATCGGCGCCGGGGACGAGCGTCAGGTCGCGTGCCGCATCAAAACCAAAGAAGGGCAGATCGTCAACCATGCCGGGGACGGTAAAGTTGTCCGCCAGAGTAGTTCCATTGCCGTTGACGACAAAAATATCCCCCAGACGAGTCAACATGACGAAACCGTTCCCATTTGGAAATACTTCCAAATCGACGGCCAGATCCAGAGTAAAGAAGTATGGAGCGTTAACCTTTGGATCCATGAGACCGCTATCCGCCAATTCCCAAGGCGCTGGAATGGGATTACCGGTTTTATCTTCCAGCAGAGAATGTACTCCGCCGAATGCATCGAGAATGAGATATCCCTCGGTCACTGCCACATTGGGAGCGAACTTGGACGAGGTTGGAATCTTGCGTTCCGCATCCATCTTAATGGGTGTGAAGATCTTATCGGCGTCGATACCTTCGCTCTTGGCTTTCAGGTAGCGAGTCATCGAATCGGTGACCAAGTCGGTACCATCGGGAGCGGTGATGGCATCGAAACGGGTCATGACTTCGAGGTCGCGAGCGATGGGCAAGCCGTAGAAGTAGGGAGCCTGGGCGCGCGCCCAAAGAGCTTCATCGGAAGGTTTGGTTCCCACATAATCCTGGACGTATTTGGGTTTGAATCCGAAGATTTCGTGGAATTTTTGGAATCCTACCGGTTCTTTTACAACGGCCTGATTCTTGGAATCCACTTTTTTGGTGGCGAGGATATCGCGGTTGGCTGGTTTATTCAAATACGCCAACACTTCGGGATTGTTGATATAGTGGATTCCACCGAAGGCATCCAGCATATAGTAACCCTGGAAAGCGTTGGTTGTGGAATGCCAATCGATCGCCACTTCAATATCACGGGCGATGCCATTATCCCCACCCGTGAATTTCGTGTATCCCAGTTTGGTCAGATCCAGTCCCTCAAAAACGCCTGCCGCATCGAAACCGCCAAAGAAAGGCATAACCACGGGGGAAGAAGGATTAGCGGCGTTATATTTGGCCACTTCGGCGGCATAGTTGATTTTCGGCGGATTGCTGGGTACGCCAGGTCCGGAAACGCTCTCGCCGGGATCCTGAACCGAATAGGTGTGAACGACCGCGTATTTATCCAACGCCATAACACCGGTCAATACGCCGTTGCTATTAGCCGCCATTTCGATATCGCGGATGGCATCGAATCCGAGATAGAAGATACTCAGATTGGTGGGCACGTTATTGGAATCCACTTCGAACAGACCATTAAGACCGGAACCCTGAGAAGC